>CALMWD010000206.1 GCA_937873105.1 uncultured Rhodanobacteraceae bacterium | reverse complement strand
TGGGTCGCGGCTCGGACGAGCCCATCGACCTGCTGACGCGTGCGTTCTGCCGCGCCGGACTCGATTCGGTGCTGATCGCGCCGCCGACCTTCGGCATGTATGCGGTCGCCGCCCAGGTCCAGGGCGCGAAGGTGCGCAGCGTGCCGTTGCAGGCCGAACGCGGCTTCGCATTCGACGCCGAGGCGTTGCGCGCCGCGGTCGACGCGAACACCCGCATCGTCTACGCCTGCACGCCGAACAATCCCACCGGCAACAGCACCGATCCGGGCGTGTTGCTCGGTCTCGCCGAACAGCTGCGCGACCGCGCCTTGCTGGTGGTCGACGAGGCCTACATCGAGTTCTCGTCGCGCGAGTCGTTGGCGACGCAGGCCGGCACGCCCGACAACCTGGTCGTGTTGCGCACCCTGTCGAAGGCGCATGGCCTGGCCGGGGTGCGCATCGGTGCGGCGATCGCCGCGCCCGAGCTCATCGGGCTGCTGCGCCGGATCATGGCGCCGTATCCCTTGCCCGAGCCCAGCATCGATGCCGCGATGAAGGCGCTGTCCTGGGAAGCGCGTCAGTTGACCCGCGCCCGCATCGCCCAGGTGCGCATCGAGCGGGAGCGCCTGCGCGAGGCGCTGTCGTGCTGCGCCGGCGTACGCGAGGTGCTTCCCTCGGACGCGAATTTCCTGGCCGTGCGTTTCGACGATCCGGAGCGTCGCTACGCGCAACTGGCCGCCGCCGGCATCATCGTGCGCAAGCTGATGAAGTACCCGGGACTCGCCGATGCGTTGCGCATCAGCATCGGCACCATGGACGAAAACAACGCGGTCCTGGCCGCGCTCGATGCCCGCAAGGAGGCCGCATGAGCCTGCGCAAGATCCTGTTCCTGGACCGCGACGGCACCCTGATCGAGGAACCGGCCGACTTCCAGATCGATTCGCTGGCCAAGTTCCGGCTGGTGCCGGGCGTGATCCCGGCCCTGTTGAAGCTCAAGGCCGCCGGCTACGAGTTCGTCATGGTCAGCAACCAGGATGGCCTCGGCACCGACCGCTTCCCGGTCGCCGACTTCGAACCGCCGCAGCAACTGCTGCTGCAGATCCTCGAATCGCAGGGCATCCGCTTCAGCGCCATCCACATCGACCCGCATTTCGAGCACCAGAACGCGCCGACGCGCAAGCCCGGCATCGGCATGCTGCTCGACTACCTGCGTTCGGGCACGCTCGATTTCGCGCGCAGTGCCGTGATCGGCGACCGCGACACCGACCTGCAACTCGCGCGCAATCTCGGCGTGCGCGGGTTCCGGCTCGGGCCCGATCACGACGACTGGGCGACGATCGCACACGTGCTGGCCGACGCGCCCCGCGTCGCCTCGGTGGAACGTGTGACCAGCGAGACCCGCATCCGCGTGACGGTCGATCTGGACCGCGAGGCCAGGGCCGAGGTCGCGACCGGCATCGGCTTCTTCGACCACATGCTCGAACAGATCGGTCGCCACGGCGGCTTCGCGCTGACCCTGACCTGTGCCGGCGACACCCACATCGACGAGCACCACAGCATCGAGGACTCGGCGCTGGCGCTGGGCGAAGCGCTGCGCAAGGCGTTGGGCGACAAGCGCGGCATCGCTCGTTACGGCTTCACCTTGCCGATGGACGAGACGCTGGCGAGCGCCGCGCTGGACTTGTCCGGGCGCGCCTATCTCGTGTTCGAAGGCGCCTTCCCGCGCAGCGAGGTCGGCGGCATGGCCACCGAACTGGTCCCGCATTTCTTCCGCTCGCTGTGCGACGCGCTCGGCGCCAACCTGCACCTGGGCGTGCGCGGCGACAACACCCACCACATGGTCGAAGCCTGCTTCAAGGCGTTCGCGCGCGCCTTGCGCCAGGCCATCCGCCGCGAGGGCGACGCGATCCCGAGCACGAAGGGAACCCTGTGAGCCGCGATGTCGTCATGCTCGATTCGGGCGGCACCAACCTCGGTTCGGTGCGGTACGCGTTCGAACGCCTGGGCGTGCGCGCGGAACTGTCGCGCGATCCCGAACGCATCCGGCGCGCCAGCCATGTGGTCCTGCCTGGCGTCGGGGCCGCGGCGCCGGGCATGCAGCGCCTGCGCGCATCCGGTCTCGATCGCCTGATCCCGACGCTGACGCAACCCGTGCTCGGCGTCTGTCTCGGCATGCAGCTGCTGTTCGAGGCGAGCGAGGAGGGCGATACCGCTTGCCTCGGCATTCTCAAGGGACGACTGACGCGGTTCGACGAAGCACGCTGCGGCCGCGTGCCGCACATGGGCTGGAACCGTATCGATGCAGTCCGCGATTCGCCCTTGCTGGTCGGGCTGGGCCGCGATGCGTACGCGTATTTCGTGCACAGTTATGCGGCCCCGGTGACCTCGGCCACGGTCGCAACCTGCGACTATGGCGGCGCCTTCGCCGCCGTCGTGTCCGAACGCAATTTCCATGGCGCGCAGTTCCATCCCGAGCGTTCCGCCGCGACCGGCGCGCGCCTGTTGTCGAATTTCCTGGAGCTCTCATGATCCCCATTCCCGCCATCGACCTGCGCGAGGGCCGCGTCGTGCGCCTGACCCAGGGCGACTACAACCAGCAGCGCAACTACGACTTCGATGCCGTCGCGCTGGCCGAGCGTTACGTCGCCGAGGGCGCGCAGCGCCTGCATGTGGTCGATCTCGACGCCGCGCGCGACGGCGGCAGCCGCAACCGCCTCGCGATCTGCGACATCGCCTCGCGCCTCGGCGTGCCGGTGCAGGCCGGCGGCGGCGTGCGCGACGAATCCGACCTGTACGCGCTGTTTCGCGGCCATGTCGCCTCGGCCGTGGTCGGCAGCGTCGCGGTCCGCGATCCCGATCGCGTCATCGAATGGGCGCGCGTGTTCGGCCGCGACCGCATCGTCGTCGCGCTCGACACGCGCTACGTCGATGGCGTCTGGACCTTGCCCCTGCACGGCTGGACCGAAGCCAGCGGCATCGGCCTGCACGACCGCATCGCGCTGTACCTCGACGCCGGCCTCGACCAGTTCCTGATCACCGACATCGCCCGCGACGGCATGATGGGCGGCCCCAGCCTCGGCCTCTATCGCGATCTGCGCGTCCGTTATGCGGATGCCCGTATCCAGGCCTCGGGCGGCGTCGACAGTGTGGCCTCGTTGAGTGCGCTGAAGGCAGTCGGCGTCGCGGGCGCCATCGTCGGACGCGCCTTGCTCGAGGGCCGCTTCAGCGTCGCCGAGGCGAACGCATGCTGACGCGACGCCTGATTCCCTGTCTCGACGTGCGCGACGGCCAGGTCGTCAAGGGCGTGCGCTTCCGCGGCCATGTGGTCATGGGCGGCATCGAGGAACTGGCGCTGCGTTATCGCGACGAAGGCGCCGATGAACTGGTCTTCTACGACATCACCGCCAGCCCGGAAGGGCGCTCCGCCGATCCCGATTGGGTGCGGCGCGTGGCCCGCCATCTCGACATCCCGTTCTGCGTGGCCGGCGGCATTCGCTCGGTGGCCGATGCGGAGCGCATCCTGCACGCCGGC
>CALMWD010000205.1 GCA_937873105.1 uncultured Rhodanobacteraceae bacterium | reverse complement strand
CAGATCGACGTGCCCAATCTGCGCGACATCTTCGCCGACGGCTTCGAATGAGCCGAACGATGCCGGCCGTCCCGATCGGGGGCGAGCGCAGCCGTTCGCCACGGCGCCTCGCCCTTCGCTGCGGCCGGGTCGTCGTTGCTGTCCTCTGCGCCCTGCTCGCTGCCTGCGGCATCGCCGTTCCGGAGGACAAATCCGACTATGTCGGCGAATGGCGGGCGCCGGACATGTCCTTGCTGATTACCCGCGACGGCCGCGTCGAATACTGGCGCACCGAGGGCATGTCCAAGACCTCGGTCAGCGGTCCGCTGCAGTCCTTCGACGGCGACGATTTCACGGTCGGCGTCGGCTTCATGAGCACGCGCTTCGACGTCACCGTTCCGCCGCACGAAGCCGACGGCGAGTGGACCATGACCGTCGACGGCGTGCGCCTGCAACGCATCCTGCCCTAACCGGCGCGCGATACCACCCGGCAGGCCAGGCGCTGGTGGTGGCGGAAGCCCATGCGCTCGTACATGGCGCGGGCGTGGCTGTTGTCGGCCATGACGTGCAGGAACGGGATCTGGCCGCGGGCGATCTGCAGGCGCAACAACCGGTTCATCAGCCGCCGCGCAAGACCGCGGCCCTGCGCGTCCGGATGCGTGCACACCGCACTGATCTCGCGCAGCCGGCCGGCGTGCATGCGCTCGCCGGCCATGGCCAGAAGACGCTCGCCGTCAAGAATGCCGTAGTACTCGCCGAACTCGATGGTGCGTTCGGCGAAGGGTCCGGGATGCGTGAGTTCGGTCAGCGCGATCATGCGCGCCACGTGCGAGGGACCCAGGCGGACCAGATCATGCGTGTCCATCGCGTCCGGCGCCGGGCGCTCCCAGACCAGCTGATCGACCTCGGCATCGACATCGACTCGCCATCCCGGCGGCGGCGCGCCCAGCCATCCGAGCACATAGAAGCGCTCGTCCGGGGCGCAATAGGGCACCAGGTCGTCGAACGCGGGCGCCTCGCGTTCACGCGCGCCGATCAGTTGCGAGAAACCGGGCGCGAAGCGGCGGATGCGCCCGCTGCCGGCGGACAGGTGCGATTGCGATCCGTCGAGGCTGTGCCAGACGATGTTCGACAGCGGCGCGAGGGCGGAAGCGTTCATGCCCCGAGTCTAGGTCTGGCCCGCTGCGGCGACCAAGTGCGTATGCTCCTGCACGCGACCGGAATCCGACCATGACCCCGAACAATGCAACGACCGACGTCATCGCCTGCCGGCCGCCGGCCGTCGAAGCGTTCGAGATCCGCGTGGCGCCGATCGGCAACCTGATGGCCCTGGCCTTCGTCACGCTCTGGGCGCTGGCGTCCGCGTATTTCCTCGTGGACCGATACGCCTGGGACCGCACGGGGCGCGTCGCCGAGGCCGTGGTGATCGATGCGAACACGGTCCGCTACCACGATGCCTCGGGCCGGGCGCGCGATGCGCTGCGTCCGTCGCGCAAAGGCTGGCGACCGCAGCCGGACGAACGCCTGTCGGTCCGCTACCGCGACGACCTGAACCAGGTCGAGTTCGCCGACGTCCACCCGACCCAGATGCGCATCGCCTGGATCATGGTGCTGCTGGCCGCGCCGATGTACGCGGGCGTGTATTGGGCGCACCGGGTGGTGCAAGCGCATCGCCGCCGCCTGGCGCGCCTGGCCGAACTCAACCTGCGGCAACGCGCCAGCGCCTGGCGCGTCATCGATGCGCGCGGCAAGAGGGGACGGCAGGAGTACCGCCTCGCCGCGACCTTCGAGCATGGCGGACGTCGCTACGAGGCCCTGTCCGATCGTTATGCCGACGATCCCTCGCCCGACATCGATCCCGAACGCCTGCGCGTCTGGCTCGATCCGGCCGATCCGCGCCTGAGCCTGGTCGTCCCGGACTCCGTTCCGAGTCGCATCGAACAACAACGCGCCGCGCTCGCGCGCCTGCGCCAACGCGTGAATGCGGCGCGGTCGTCGCGCTGAGCGCCTATTCGAACTGGTTGCGGAAGATCGCGTCGACCAAGGTGCTCTCGACCGCGCCGATATCGCAGCGGGCGAAGCCGTCGCCGTTCCCGTCGACCGGGCGCACCACGTGGCGCGCGTCCTGCGTCGCGCAGCCGTTCGGATCGCCGCCGTCGATCGCCGGGCTGCCGTAGGCCGGATACAGCGTCGGCACGTAACCGCCGCTGATGCTCGGCGGCTGCAGCCAGTTCATGTAGGCGACGTGCTGGCTGCCGACGTCGTTGGCGATCAGGCAACTGCCGCCGAAATACAGGTTGTACGCGGCGATGCCGTTCTCGCTCGCGGCCAGGCTGGCGGTACAGGCGTTCTCGCCGCCATTGAGGATGTTGTGGCGCAACGAGCTCAGCGTTCCGACCATCAGCGCGAGCTGGTCGGCCAGTCCCGGCGAACCCGAGACGTTGTCGTGGAAGGTGTTGTGGTCGCCCGTGACCGTGCAGCAATTCACGAAGGCGAGACCGCCGCCGGTGGCGTTCGACTGGTTGGCGTAGAACGTGTTGTTGCGCGCGACCACGTTCGTCGTCAGCGCCTGGATGACACCCACCGCGCCGCCGCGGTTGCCGCGGTTGCCATGGAAATAGTTGTTCTCCAGCAGCTGGTTGTTGGCGCCATTGCCGTAGTAGACGATGGCGCCGCCGTCGCCGGTGCCGTCGAGGTCGTAGGTCACGCTGGGATTGCGACAGGACAAGGCGTTGGCCTCGAAGCGCGAATCGCGGATCGTCACCGCGAAGCCGCTGCCCGGCATGTTCAGGGCCAACGCGCCGCCGTGGCCGCTGCTGCAGAAGCTCGGCAGCGCATTGTTGAGATACACGCGATTGTTCTCGAAGCTGCTGCGCTCGACCAGGACCGCGTGCGCGCCTTCCTTGTAGATCGCGCCGCCGAGCGCGTCGTTGGCCGCGACCGGCAGGCCGGCGTCGCTCTGGATCCGGTTGCCGCTGAACAGCGAATCGCGGATCGTCAACGGCCCGGCCGCGAACAAGGCGCCGCCGCGTACCCCCGGTGTCGCCGACTGGTAATAGACGCGGCAGTCCTCGACCCGCATCGCGTCGAGCGTCAACGCGGTGTTCGCGTTGCGCACGCGGATGCAGCCGCCGGCGTCGATGCGGCCGCCGCGGCGCAAGGTCAGGCCGACCAGGTGCAGCGACTGCAGGTTCGAACCCGCGGCCACCGAGACTTGCCCGTGGCCGTTGCCGTCGACGATCACGCGGCCGCTGTTGTGGTCGCTGGCGTCGATGCGCACCTGCACGCCGACCAGGTCCGGCATCGGCTGATTCAGCCAGATCACCTGGTCGCCGGCCGGCAGCGAGAATCGGATTTCCTGAAGTCCGGCATGGGCCGGCTGCAGCCCCTGCACGGCCGCCAGCAGGGAGCCCGAGCCGAATGCATGGGTGTTCGTGACCCAGGTCGTGAGTGTCTGCGCGAACGCGGCACTCGTTGCAGACAACAGGACCGCGATCGCCGCGACCCTCACACGCCAGCAGTGGTCCATTCCTGCGCCTCCCTCGGATTCGAGCGGGGATACGCAGGATGGCGCCGGCGTTTGTCACGCACGGCGCCTCGGCGCGCCGGGGCTCAGCCGCTCGTGCGGTAGTTGTCCTGCATCGGATAGACGCGGGCGTACACGGCGAAGGCCGCCGCGGCGAGGAAGGCGAAACCGGCGAAGAAGAACATCAGGAAGGCGTTCTCGGTCCAGCCGCGGGCGGTGATCCAGCCGATCACGTCGGGATGGCGCACGGTGGCATTCGTCAGCAGCACCCAGAGGCCGCCGAAGGTGCTGGTCAGGTACCAGAACGCCATGATCACGCCCTTCATCGCCATCGGCGCCTGGCTGTAGGCGAATTCCAGCGCGGTCGCCGAGACCAGCACCTCGCCCAGGGTCAGCAGCAGATAGGGCAAGGCTTGCCAGGCGATCGACACCTGATCGCCGCCGTCGAGCCAGAGTTGCAGGACCCCGGCCACGATCCAGGACAGCGCCGAGATCGCGATGCCCCAGCCCATGCGCCGCAGCGCGGTGACGCGGAAGCCGAGTCGGGTCAGGGCCGGATACAGCACGAGATTGTTGAACGGGATCAGCAGCATCACCAGCAGGGGATTCAGCGCCTGCATCTGCGCGGCGTCCTGGATCAGCCAGCTCGGCCACCACCAGGCCTCGTGCGGGATGAGCATGGCCCGGCCCTGGATGATCCAGGTCGACGCCTTCTGGTCGAACAGGGACCAGAACGGCGTCACCAGCGCGAACACGATGAGAATGCGCAGCACCGCACGCACGCCCGCGATCGCCTCGTCCGGATGCGCGCCGTGTGCACGCGCCAGTTGCAGCGACGCGCCGTATCCGACGCCCGCGATCAGCACGCCGAGCGCGAGGCAGGCGGTGATCACGAAGCCCCAGCCGGCCGGCCAGTATGCGGCGCCGGTCGCCCAGGACAGCAGCATCACGATCGCCAGCGCCACGGACAGCCCGGCCACGGCCGTGCCGATTCCCCCGCCCTTGCGCAACAGCGCGGTGCGCACCACCGACAAGAAGGAATCCGGATCCGGTCCGGACGGCGGCACGTTCACGTAGTCGCGCCGCCCCATCCAGAAGATGACGGTGGCGACGAACATCAGCACGCCCGGGATGCCGAAGGCCCAGGCCGGACCGAGGTGGCGCAGGAACAGCGGCGCGAGCAGGGACGCGAAGAACGAACCGAAGTTGATGATCCAGTAGAACGCGTCGAAGACCAGCTTGGCCTTGTGCTTGTTGCTCTGGTCGAACTGGTCGCCGCAGAAGCTCACGACCAGGGGCTTGATGCCGCCGGACCCGAGCGCGATCAGGAACAGGCCGGTGTAGAAGCCGGTGGCGTTCGCCTCGAACAGGGCCAGGCAGGCGTGGCCGGCGCAGTAGATCAGCGAGAACCACAGCACCGTGTTGTACTTGCCGAAGAAGCGGTCGGACAGCCAGCCGCCGAGCAGCGGGAAGAAGTACACGCCGATGACGAAGCTGTGGAACAGGTCCTTGGCCGCGCCTTCGCGCGCCGACGCGTCCGGCAGGTAGCCGAGCAGGACCGAACTGATCAGGAACGGCACCAGGATGTTGCGCATGCCGTAGAAGCTGAAGCGTTCGCAGGCTTCGTTGCCGATGATGTACTTGATCTGCGACGGCATCGCGCCGTGCTCGGAACTGGCTGTGCTCATCGCGCACCACGGTCGGGAAACGGCCCGCGAGTGTAGACATGATCGGCGGGGTCGCCTACCCGATTCGTCCCGCGCCCGGCGTGAAGATCATCTTCACAACTGCCGGCTCTGCTTGGGTGCGATTGAGAATCGCGCCCGCGTAAGATGGCCCCGTCGACCTTTGGAGGCTTGCATGTCCATCCACGCCCTGCGTTTCGACCTCGACCCGGTCGAACCCGAATTCGACCATCCGCGGCCCGAGCGGCGGGTCTCGGGCAATCCGCGCCGCACCACCTGGAACCACTACACGAACGCCAGCGGCGAAGTCTACGCCGGCATCTGGTCCTGCGAGGTCGGCGCCTGGCGCATCGCCATGGGCGAACGCGAGGATGAGCTGTTCTTCGTGACCCGGGGCCGCTGCCGGCTCACCGCCGACGATGGCCACGGCGTCGAGTGCGGCGTCGGCCAGTCGCTGCTGATCCCGGCCGGTTTCCGCGGCGTGTTCGAGGTGCTGGAACCGCTGACCAAGCACTACATGATCGTCGACCGCGCCGGCTGATCAGTCGCGCGGGTCCGGCAGGATCGTGTGCGCCGCGTGCCAGGCGCGGTAACGCAGGGCGAAGCGGCGCGACTCCCAGGCCAGTGCCCGCCAGGCGATGTCGAGCACGACGGCGCAGCCCAGGCCGACGACGACCCCGCCCAGCACCAGTGCGTTCATGCTGCTGGCGAGGCCTGCATCGACGGCGCCCCAGCCGGTGCGGGCGATCAGCCATCGCCCCACTTCGTGCGTCAGCAGGTACAGCGGCGCGAGAGTCAGCGGATTGGTGATCATCTGCAGCGCCACGATCACGGTCAGGTTGGCGCGCACCACCATGGCCGCAAGCACGGCCAGGAAGACCTGCAGGCCGTAGGTGGGCATGAAGGCGAGCACGCTGCCCACGTACAGGGCCGGCCAGATGTGCTCGCGCTTGAACGACCACAGGTAGGGGCGCGCCCGCGCCGCTTCGGCGAACCAGCGCACGCCCGGATAACGACCGACGTTCGCGCGCCGCGGCAGCACGCGCAGCAGGCGTTTCAGGCGCTGGCGGCGGCGCAGCCATTGTTGGCGGACGGCAGAATGCGGCATCGGCGGAACTTCGGGGACAGCGTCATCCTAGCGGCAGCGCGGCGCGTTCCGGCATGCGGACGCACGCTATCCTGCGCCGGCCGGAGGAACCGTCGTGGCCGACCCCGAGACCACCCAGCAGCTGATCGATCGCGCCCGCGACGGCGACGCCGCGGCGCGCGAATCGCTGGCGCGCCGCTATCGCGCCGTGATCGCGCAATGGGCGCACGGTCGCCTGCCCGGCCATGCCCGCGACCTCAACGAGACCGCCGACCTGGTCCAGGTCACGATGATGCGCGCGATCGACAAGCTCGAACGCTTCGAATGGCAGCGCAGCG
>CALMWD010000204.1 GCA_937873105.1 uncultured Rhodanobacteraceae bacterium | reverse complement strand
TCGAAGGAAGCCAAGCCGTACACGACGGTACGCATCGCCGCGACGTCCGAGGCCGACCAGTTCTTCAAGCTGCCGGCGCGTGACGCATGGCAACTGGATGCGAATGCCGCCTATGTGCACTACACGCCGAACGAAACCATCCAGGGCGTCGAATTCCACGATATCCCGGACGTCGGCAAGGTGCCGCTGTTCGCCGACATGTCCTCGAACATCCTGTCCAAGCCCGTCGACGTGTCGAAGTTCGGCCTGATCTATGCCGGCGCGCAGAAGAACATCGGCGCCGCGGGCCTGGTCGTGCTGATCGTGCGCGAGGACCTGCTGGCGCGTTGCCCGAGCACCATCGCCGGCATCTTCAACTACGCCGCGCACGCCAAGGAAGGCTCGATGCTGAACACGCCGAACACCTTCGGCTGGTACCTCGCCGGGCTCACTTTCAAATGGCTGGCGAAGGAAGGCGGTCTCGCCGAGATGGAACGCCGCAACGGCGCCAAGGCGAAGAAGCTGTACGACTACATCGACGGCTCGGGTTTCTACACCAACCCGATCGATCCGGCCGCGCGCTCGCGCATGAACGTGCCGTTCCGCCTGGCCGACGAAAAGCTCGACGACGCCTTCCTCAAGGAAAGCGAAGCGGCGGGCCTGATGGCGCTGAAGGGCCATCGTTCGGTCGGCGGCATGCGCGCGAGCATCTACAACGCCATGCCGATGGCCGGCGTCGATGCGCTGATCGACTTCATGCGCGATTTCGCGCGCCGCAACGGCTGAGGTGGGCGTCATGTTCAAGATCAAGACCCTGAACAACATCTCGCAGAACGGCCTGAAGCGCCTGCCGGCCGAGCGTTACCAGATCGTCGATGCGCTCGAGGGCGCGGACGCGGTGCTGGTGCGTTCCGCCGACATGCACGCGATCGATATTCCGTCCTCGGTGCTCGCGATTGCGCGCGCCGGCGCCGGCACCAACAACATCCCGGTTGCGGCGATGTCGAAGCGCGGCGTGCCGGTGTTCAACGCCCCGGGCGCGAACGCCAACGCGGTCAAGGAACTGGTGATCGCCGGCATGCTGCTGTCGGCGCGCAACATCGCCGACGCACTGGCGTTTTCGGCCGCGTTGCCGAGCGAAGGCGGCGAGGAACTGATGGAGAAGGAGAAGAAGCGCTTCGTCGGCTCCGAACTGATCGGGCGCACGCTCGGCGTGATCGGGCTGGGAGCCATCGGCGTGCGTGTTGCGAACGCGGCGCGGGCGCTCGGCATGCGCGTGATCGGCTTCGATCCGCACATGACCGTCGAAGGCGCCTGGGCCTTGTCGTCCGACGTGATCAAGGCCGGCTCGATGAATGAAGTCTATGCAGCCTCGGACTTCGTCAGCTTCCACGTGCCGCTGAACGACGCCACCCGCGGCTCGTTCTCTCTGGCCTCGCTCGAAGTCGCGAAGCCCGGCGTGGTGCTGCTGAACTTCTCGCGCGACGGCATCATCGCCCACGATGCGATCAAGGCCGGCCTGGCGGATGGCCGCATCGCCCGCTACGTCACCGATTTCCCGAAGCCGGACTACCAGGGCAACCCGAAGGTGATCGGCCTGCCGCACCTCGGCGCGTCGACCGAGGAAGCCGAGGAAAACTGCGCCATCATGGTGGTCGAGCAGCTGCGCGAGTTCCTGGAGCACGGCAACATCATCAACAGCGTCAACTTCCCGACCACGCGCATGCATCGCGCCGGCAAGGCGCGCATCTGCCTGGCCAATGCCAATCGGCCGAACATGATCGGCCAGTTCTCGGCCACGCTCGGTGCGGCCGGCATCAACATCGCGCAGATGCACAATGCCTCGCGCGGCGACCATGCCTATACCTTGGTCGACGTCGACAACGAGGTCGGCGCCGAGGTGGTCGAACAGCTGCGCGCCATCGACGGCGTGCTGTCGGTGCGGGTGATCGCATGAGCGAAGGCGCGCCCAAACCGAACCTGGGCGAGGTGCGGGCGCGCATCGACGCGATCGACACCGAGATCCAGCGCCTGATCGCAGAGCGCGCGAACTTCGCGCGCCAGGTCGGCCAGGCCAAGGGACCGCTGAAGGCTGCGGTCGACTACTACCGCCCCGAACGCGAGGCCCAGGTGTTGCGCATGGTCGTCGCGCGCAACCAGGGACCGTTGTCGAACGAGGAGATGGTGCGGCTGTTCCGCGAGATCATGTCGGCCTGCCTGGCCCAGCAGGAACCGCTGAAGATCGCCTTCCTCGGTCCCGAAGGCACGTTCTCGCAGCTCGCCGTGCACAAGCATTTCGGGCATTCGATCCACGGCCTGCCGCTCGGCACGATCGAAGAGGTGTTCCAGGAAGTCGAGGCCGGTCATGCCGATTTCGGCGTGGTGCCGGTCGAGAATTCGACCGAAGGTTCGGTGCATCCGACCCACGACATGTTCCTGACCTCGCCGCTGAAAATCTGCGGCGAAGTCGAACTGCCGATCCACCAGTACCTGCTGTCGAAGCAGGAGGACCTGTCGCGCATCGAACGCGTGTTCTCGCATCCGCAGTCGCTCGGGCAGACCCGCAACTGGCTGCGCCAGCACCTGCCGCATGCCGAACGCGTGCCGGTGGCCAGCAATGCCGAAGCGGCACGACGGGCCAAGGCCTCGGAAGACTCGGCCGCGATCGCCGGCGAGGGCGCGGCCCGCGTCTACGATCTCAAGGTCGTGGCCGGTCCGATCGAGGATCGGCCGGACAACACCTCGCGTTTCGTCGTGCTCGGTCGCGACATCTTCTCGCCGAGCGGCCAGGACAAGACCTCGCTGATGCTGATCGCCAAGGACCAGCCGGGCGCGCTGTATCACCTGCTGGCGCCGCTGGCGAAGCACGGCATCAGCATGACCCGCATCGAATCGCGCCCGACGCGCCAGAAGAAGTGGCAGCATGCCTTCTTCATCGACGTGAACGGCCATGTCGAGGACGAGAACATGAAGCAGGCGTTGAGCGAACTCGGTCCGGTGACCGACCAGCTCACCGTGCTCGGTTCCTATCCGGTGGCGGTGTTGTCGGCATGAGCGCGGGACCCGACTACGTCGCGCAGGCGGTGCCGCCGCTGCGCAAGCTGGTGCCGTACGATCCGGGCCACGACCTGCCGGCGATCCGCCGCCAGTTCGCAGGCCGCACCCTGGCCGAACTCGGTTCGAACGAGAATCCGTGGGGACCGTCGCCGCGCGTGCTGGAGCGATTGCGGTCGCTCGATGCGTCGACGCTGCTGCGGTATCCCGATCCGCTCGGGCTTGATCTGCGTCGTGCGCTGGCTGCGCAGCTGGGCGTATCGAGCGACGAGATCGTGCTCGGCAACGGCTCGCACGAGCTGCTGATGCTGCTCGCCCAGGCCTTTGCCGGCCCCGGCGATCCGGTCGTGTTCAGCGAGTTCGGCTTCGCCGTGTTCCCGATCTCGACCGCGACCATGGGTGCGACGCCCGTGCGTGTGGCCGCGTTGCCGGCCGATCATCCCACCGCACCGCGCGGACATGACCTCGACGCCATCGCCGCCGCGGTGACCGAAGACACGAAGCTGGTATTCATCGCCAATCCGAACAATCCGACCGGCACCTGGTTCTCGCGTTCGGCGCTGGCCGATTTCCTCGCGAAGATCCCGCCGCAGGTGCCGGTGGTCGTCGACGAGGCCTATCACGAATACGTGACCGATCC
>CALMWD010000203.1 GCA_937873105.1 uncultured Rhodanobacteraceae bacterium | reverse complement strand
CGTCGCTCAGGGCTTCGCGAAGCGGTAGTGCCCGACCAGCCACTCGCTGCCGTCGCGGTACCCGAACAGCTCGGCGCAGGCCATCCAGAACATGCGCCAGCGCTGATGCCAGAGCAGGGCGCGGTCGTCGCCGTAGGCTTCGGCGAGGATCTTCAGCACCGCGTCGCGGCGTGCGTCCTGGTTCTGCAGCCAGTGGTTCGCGGTCTTCTCGTAGTGCGTGCCGGGCACGCGCCACTGCTCCTCGATCCTGAGGTCGCGCTGGAACCAGAGCAGGGTGTCGGCGCTCGGCATCAGGCCGCCGGTGAAGAAGTGGCGGGCCATCCAGTCGTGGTCGCCGTCGCGTTCGAACGGATAGCAGACCTCGCGATGACAGAAGATGTGCACGAACAGCTTTCCGCCGGGACGGAGCCAGGATGAGATGCGGCCGAGCAGGGTTTCGTAGTTGCGCATGTGCTCGAACATCTCGATCGAGATGCAGCGGTCGAACGTGGCGGCGTCGAGCTCGAGGCGGTTCACGTCGCGGGTCAGGATGCGGACGTTGCCGAGGCCGCGCTCGCGCGCCCGCGCTTCGATGAACTCGCGCTGGAAAGCCGAGTTGCTGACGCCGGTGATGCGCGAGTTCGGGAAACGTTCGGCCAGGGTCAGGGTCAGCGAGCCCCAGCCGCAACCGAGTTCGAGCACGTCCTGGCCATCGCGGAACTCGCCGCGCTCGAGGTAGAGGTCGAGCATCGCGAGTTCGGCCTCGTCCAGCGTCTCGCGCCCGGTCGGGTAGTAGCAGCTCGAATACTTGAGGCGGCGACCGAGCGAGGCCACGAAGAAGGCCGGCGGCACCTCGTAATGCTGGGTGTTCGCGGCTTCGGTCTCGATCGCGATCGGGCTCTGGCGCAGTTCGTGGATGCGCGCACGCAGGCGCTCGAACCAGTCGCCCGCGTATTCCTGGCGCAGGCGCTCGGCGCACAGGCGGCGGATGCCGAGGCGCAGCAGCGGATCGGGCAGCAGGCCGCGCTCGGCCAGTCCGATGCCGGAGAACAGGGGCTCATGGCCGGTGAGGGCGTGCAGGCGTTCGCTGATGGTGCTGCTCATGCTTTCGGCATCCAGGGAAAGAAGCGGCTGGTGGCGCGCTGGTAGGCGCGGTAGTCCTCGCCGCGCGAGCGCAGGGACTGTGCCTCGACGAAGGGAATGCCGGTCAGCCAGTTCAGCGCGACGAACATGACGATGGGGCCGATCCAGCTCCAGGCGAACAGCGGCGAGCCGAGCGCCAGCACCACGTAGGCGAACCAGTGCAGCCATTCGAAGAAATAGTTCGGATGGCGGGAATAGCGCCACAGTCCGGCGCGGCAGGTCTTGCCGCGGTTCGCGGCTTCGCGGCGGAAGGCGTCGAGCTGGGCGTCGGCCAGGGATTCGCCGCCGAGCGCGAGACACCAGATCGCGACCGCGGCCAGCAGGTGCGGCAGGTCGAGCGGCGTCGGATTCTGGGCCGCCGCCAGCATCGGCGTCGCGAACAACACCACGAACAGGGCCTGCACCATGAAGAAGCCGAAGAACTTGCCCTGGTGGCCCTGCCAGTGCGCACGCAGGTAGGCGTAGCGGCCGTCCTCGGGTTCGCGCAGCACGCGATGCAGCAGGTGCAGGCCGAGGCGGAAGCCCCAGAGGCCGCCGAGCACGGCCACCGCGACGCGGGTGGCGACATCGCCCTTGGCGAACCAGCCGAAGCCGAGCGCGGCGCTGCCCAGCATCAGGGCCCAGGCGACGTCGACGTAGCCGGCGTTGCGGCTGCGCCATTGCAGCAGCCAGACCAGGGTCATGCCGACGACGGCGACCAGGGCGAGCCAGAGCAGGGGTTGCAGCAGCGGATTCATGCGGGTCGGGCTTCACGGTCGACGAGGCGGCAGGCGACGGCCGCGAGCAGCGGCATGGCGATCGCCCAGGCGATGGCAAGGGCGCCCAGGACCTGGGTCGGCGGCGCCGTGAAGGCGACCGCCGCGAACAGGCGCTCGGCGCCGAGATAGGCGAGCGGTCCGCCGAGCGCGCCGAAGGCCAGCGCCAGCAGCGGACGATGTTTCAGGAAGGCGAGCGAATGATTCACGGTGAGCGCGAAGCCGGCCCACAACACCAGGATCCAGATCGGCGCGAACTGTGGCGAAGGTTGCGGGCTGGCGAAACGCAACCAGCCGCCGGCGATCAGCAGCGAATCGAGGATCAGCCCGAGCAGCACGCCGCAGCCGAGCAGGACGAGATCCGCGCGCGGCCAGCGCGAACTGCGCAGCTGCCAGGCGACGAACACGGCCAGCGCCGGCAATCCGGTCCACCAGAAGCCGGCGCCGGCGCCGGCCACGGTCGCGAACCAGACGACCTGGAACAGCGCGGCATTGACGACGATGTTCATAGTGATGGCTGCAGGTCCGGCAGGTATTGGGCGCGGCGCGCGCCCGGCTTGGCGAACAGCATCTGCACGTCGCCGATCGCGCGTTCGACGAAGCCGCCCTCGCAATAGGCCAGGTACCAGCGCCACATGCGGATGAAGCGGTCGGAGTAGCCGAGTTCGCGCACCGCTGGCAGCTGGGCCAGGAAGCGTTCGTGCCAGCGCCGCAGCGTCAGCGCATAACTGGGGCCGATGTCTTCGAGGTGCGCGAGCTTCATGTCGGCGACCTGGCCGCAGGAGGCCAGCATCGCCGAGACCGACGGGATGAAGCTGCCCGGGAAGATGTAGCGCTTGATGAAGTCGACCGACTTCAGGGCCTGCGCGTAACGATGGTCCTCGATCGTGATCGCCTGGATCAGCGCCAGGCCCTCGGGCTTCAGCAACGACGCGCACTTGCCGAAGTAGGTGTCGAGATACTGGTGGCCGATCGCCTCGATCATCTCGATCGAGACCAGCTTGTCGTACTGGCCGTCGAGGTCGCGGTAGTCCCGCAGCAGCAGGGTGATGCGGTCGGACAAGCCGGCCTCGGCGACGCGTTGCGTCGCGAGCGCATGCTGCTCCTTCGAGATCGTCGTGGTGGTGACGCGGCAGCCGTAGTGCTTCGCCGCATGCAGGGCGAAACCGCCCCAGCCGGTGCCGATCTCGACGACGTGGTCGGAGGGCTTCAGGTCGAGCTTGCGGCAGATGCGGTCGAGCTTGCGGGTCGCGGCGACATCGAGGGATTCGTTGTCGTCCACGAAGATCGCCGACGAATACATCAGGTTCTCGTCGAGGAAGAGGCGGAACAGGTCGTTGCCGAGGTCGTAGTGTTCGGCGATGTTCCTGCGGCTGCCGGTGCGGGTATTGCGGCGGAAGACGTGCAGCAGCTGCATCAGCCAGCCGCCGATGCGGGCGCTGCCGCCTTCCATCGCGTCGAGCAGGTCGCGGTTGCGCACGAAGATGCGCACCAGCGCGACCGGATCGTCGCAGTGCCAGAGTCCGTCCATCCAGGCTTCCGCGACGCCGACCGAACCGTTCAGGGCGAGGCGGCGGTAGAACTCGGCGGACTCGACGTGGATTTCGGCGCGCAAGGGTTCGCGTCCTTCCACCGGCGTGCCGAGCACGAAGCGCTCGCCATCGTCGTGCAGGCTCAGTTCGGCGTCGCGAAGCTGCGCGAGCGCGGCGAGGAAGCGGCCGCGCAGGAAGCGCGTGAGGCGGCCATGGGCTTCCGGGATGTCGTGCTGCGGGCGTTCGATCGCGTGCGTCGTGCTG
>CALMWD010000202.1 GCA_937873105.1 uncultured Rhodanobacteraceae bacterium | reverse complement strand
ATGCGTTCCCGGATCGACTTGCTGTCCGGCAACAGGTTGTCGAAATAGTTGTGGACCGCCGGCCCCCGATGCATGCCGTTGCCCGGGAGGAACGGCAGCGACAAGGACAATGGGCGCGCGGCAGTCGAGTCCACCCAGCCGGCCTCGTACTGGAATCGCTGTTCGTCCTTGTCTGCGTCATGCCACACCCCGACGTGTTCGCCATTCATCCACACTGCCAACGACTTCGATGTGCGGCGCATGGCTTACCACTCGCTCTTGGCGGCGCGTTCGGGCGAGGCTTCGGGCCTGCGGAGCGCGAGTTCCACGTTGAGTACGGCCAGCAGCCGCATGAGACTCTGGACGCTCATGTTCTCCGGATGCTGCAGGGCCTTGGAGACCGCCTGGGCCGATATGCCGAGCTTTTCTGCGATCTGGCGCTGGTTGTGGCCGCTCGTGGCAATGAACCCTTTCAGCAAGGGTTGGAGTTGGTGCGGGACGCGAATGACATGATCCATGGCGGCCACTTGAGCATTTCGGGTGAATCAACCTATCAATTGATTGCACGGAAATCAACTAATGAGTTGATTGGCAGAATATCAATCTATCGGTTGATTTCAGTCGCTCAGCGCCCCGGCCCGATGTCGATGAAGTTCAGGAACTCGGCGCGGGTGCGGGCGTCGTCGCGGAAGCTGCCGAGCATCTTCGAGGTGACCATGCTGACGCCGCGCTTGTGGATGCCGCGCGTGGTCATGCATTCGTGCGCGCCTTCGACGACCACGCCGACGCCGCGCGGCTTCAGCACCTGCTCGATGCAACGCGCGATCTGCGCGGTCATCTTCTCCTGCACCTGGAAGCGGCGCGCGTAGGCTTCGACGACGCGGGCGAGCTTGCTGATGCCGACCACGGCGCCGTCGGGCAGGTAACCGATGTGCACCTTGCCGATGATCGGCGCCATGTGGTGCTCGCAATGGCTTTCGTAGGAAATGTCGCGCAGCACGATCATCTCGTCGTAGCCGGCGACTTCCTCGAAGGTGCGCTTCAGGTACTCCTCGGGGTCGAGCCCGTAGCCGCTGAACCAGTCGCCGTAGGCCTCGACGACGCGCCGCGGCGTGTCGAGCAGGCCCTCGCGGGCGGGGTCTTCGCCGGCATAACGCAGCAGGGTGCGCACCGCTTCTTCGGCCTGTTCGCGGCTGACGGTTTTCTGGCTCATGGTCGCCTCCGGGATGGTCGGCGCATGCTAACCGAGGCGCGGGCGCTGTATTTCGCGCGCGGCTCTGCGAAGATGGGCGGTCCTTTGCCTGCCGCCATGACGCTGACCGACTACCTGCTGACGCATGCGGAACGCCTCCCGGTCGAATTCGGACCGGCCTGGGCGCGCGGCACTGCGCTCGCCGATCGCGGCGCCGTGCGCGAAGTCCTGCACCTTGATGAGCAACGCGTCGGCGCCCAGGTCACCGGCAGCCGCGGCCACGTCTACGAAACCAGCCTGACCCTGACCCAGCCGCGCGGGCGCGCCGCCGCCCTGCTCAGCGATTGCAGCTGTCCGGTCGGCTTCGAATGCAAGCATGCCGCGGCCCTGGCCCAGCACCTGCTGCGCGCCGCCGCGCCGCCGCGCGAACCGGTGGCGACGACACCGCGCAGTCCCTGGGAAGCCCTGGCCGAACGCGGCCTCGGCGCCGAGCCGGCGCGCGACCCGACCGAATTGCTGCTGCTCGCGACGCTGGACGAATCGGGGCGCCTGCTGTTCCGGCCGCTGCGCGCGCGCCGCGGCAAGGACGGACGCTGGTCGCATCCGCGCCGGGTCGACCTGGAATCGCCGCGGGTGCTGCAGATGCTGCAGGCCTGGCCGATGCACGAACGCCTGGCGGCGCTGGCCCTGCTCGGTTTCGACGGCATCGAATACATCGACGGCGACTACTGGCTGCTGTTCGACGGCCCGATCGATCCGTTGCTGCAGCAGCTGTTCGCGCTCGGCATCGAGTTGCGCCTCGGCCAGCTGCACGGACCGAGCCTGCATCCGGGCGCGGCGCGCGTGCTGCAGGCCGAATGGCGCCTGGCCGCGAGCGGCGACCAGCAGCTGCAGCTGCGCGTCGAGCCGGCCGGCGTCGCCATCGCCAACACCCGTTATCGCCGCTACCTGGATCCGGAGCAGGCGGTGATCGGCCCGGTCCTGACCGAACTCGACGACGCCGAACTGGCGCAGTTGCGCGACCTGCCGGCGGTGGCCCCGGACGAAGTCGAACTGGCGAGTTCGGTGATGGCCAGGCTGTTCCCGCGCGGCCAGCTGCCGCTGCCGCAGACGCTGGCGACGATCCCGGCCTCGCCGATCGCGCCGACCGCCGTGGTCCTGATCGGCGGCGCGCCCTATCTCAATCGCGCCGACCTGCTGACCCAGGCCACGGCCCATCTCGGCTTCCGCTACGGCCGCCACGAGGTGCGCGCCGGCGACCGCAGCAGCGAACTGCGCTGGCGTGGCGACGATGGCCGCATCCACGTGCTCAGCCGCGACGTCGAGGCCGAGGCGCGCGCCAGCCAGTTCCTCGCTCGCCACGGCTTCAAGCCCGGCGCCAGCCAGGGCGGCGCCGAGCCGGCCGAGCACTGGTACTGGAACGGGCGGCTGAAGAACGGCGAGCTGCAGGAATGGCTCGCCGAGCTGCGCCGCGACGCCGCCGCCCACCACATCGAACTGCGCTCCAGCGACGATTTCCCGATCGCGCTCGAACCCGAGCTCGGCACCCTCGACCTGCGCGTCGAGGAGGACGGCCACGACTGGTTCTCGCTGCGCCTCGGCATCGAGGTCGACGGCCAGCCGGTGGACCTGGTGCCGGTGCTGCTGGAAGCCCTGTCGCGACCGGAGGAACAGCGCCCGGACGGCCTGCGCCTGACCTTGCCCGACGGCCGCCGCGTCTTCATCGCCAACGAACGCCTGGCGCCCCTGCTCGACCTCGTCGCCGATCTCGACACCTCGGCCGACGGCCGCATCGGCCTGCCGCGCGCGCGCATCGCCTCGCTCGACCCGGCCCCGGACTGGCGTTTCCTGCCGAGCCGCGAGGCCGCCGACTTCATCGAGCGCGTGCGCGCCTTCCGCGGCATCGAAGCACGCGAGCCGCCTGCAGGCTTCCGCGCCGAACTGCGGCCCTACCAGAAGGAAGGCCTGGCCTGGCTCGACTTCCTGCAGGCCTTCCAGTTCGGCGGCGTGCTCGCCGACGACATGGGCCTCGGCAAGACCGTGCAGGTGCTGGCGCACATCGCGGCGCTGAAGCAGGACGGCGCACTGGCGCAACCGGCCCTGGTGCTGTGCCCGACCAGCGTCGTCGACAACTGGCGCGCCGAGGCCGAGAAGTTCGCGCCGATGCTGCGCCTGCGCGTGCTCGCCGGGGCCGAACGCCACGAACACTTCGACGCCCTCGGCGACGTCGACCTGGTCATCACCAGTTATGCGCTGCTGTGGCGCGACATCGAGCAGCTGAAGTCGCAGCGCTTCGCGCTCGTGGTCTTCGACGAGGCGCAATGGCTGAAGAACGCCGCGAGCCGCAGCCATGCCGCCGCCGCACAGCTCGATGCCGCGCGCCGCCTGTGCCTGACCGGCACGCCGGTCGAGAACCACCTCGGCGAACTCAAGGCCCAGTTCGACCTCGCCTTCCCCGGCCTGCTCGGCAGCCACGAGCAGTTCCGCACGCGCTTCCGCCAGCCGATCGAACGCGACCGCGACGTCGACGCGGCCGACCGCCTGCGCAAGCGCATCGCGCCCTTCCTGCTGCGTCGGCGCAAGTCCGAAGTCGCGCGCGACCTGCCTGCGCGCACCCTGATCGTGCAGCCGGTCGAACTCGAGGGCGCGCAGCGCGACCTGTACGAAACCGTGCGCGTGCAGATGGAGGCGCGGGTCCGCGAGGCCCTGGCCGCGCAAGGCTACGGCGCCTCGCAGATCACCATCCTCGACGCCCTGCTCAAGCTGCGCCAGATCTGCTGCGACCCGCGCCTGATCGAGGCCGGCCGCAAGAGCGAGGAGACCCAGTCGGCCAAGCTCGACGCGCTGATGGACCTGGTCCCGACCCTGGTCGACGAAGGCCGCGCGGTGCTGGTGTTCTCGCAGTTCACGCGCATGCTCGACCTGATCCAGGAAGCGCTGATCGCGCACGGCATCACCTATGCGCGGCTCGACGGCAGCACCAAGCGCCGCGAAGTCCAGGTGGCGCGCTTCCAGGACGGCCAGGTGCCGGTATTCCTGATCTCGCTGAAGGCCGGCGGCGTCGGATTGAACCTGACCCGCGCCGACACCGTGATCCTGTACGACCCGTGGTGGAACCCGGCCGCGGAGGCGCAGGCCATCGATCGCGCGCACCGCATCGGCCAGGACAAGCCGGTCTTCATCTACGAACTGCAATGCCGCGGCACCGTCGAGGAGCGCATGCACGCGCTCAAGCAGAAAAAGCGCGAGATCGCCGACGCCGTGCTCGAACACGGCGAGGCCACGCTGTCGACGCTGTCCGCCGACGACCTGCTGACCTTGTTTGACGCCTGAGCCGATACGCCGCCTTCATCCAGACGGGCTAAGCTCGACCGCAGCCGGGGGATGGGCCGATGGCGCAACACCGACACAGCAGGCGATGGCGCGGCGGGGCGTGGTGCATCTGCCTCCTGGCCCTGTCCGTGGCCGCGGTCCCGGGCGACGAGGTCCGGCGCCTGAACCAGGAGTCGGCGCGCCTGCTGCGCAGCGACCCGCAGGCGGCGCAGCAGCAGGCGCAGCAGGCACTGACCTTGGCGCAACAGCGCAGCGACCGCGACGGCGAAGTCCTGGCGCGCATCAACCTGGGCGCGGTCGAACGCCAGCGCGGACGTTTTGACGCTGCCGCGGTCGAACTCGAACGTGCCGTCGCCCTCGCCCGCGACGGCGCCGATCCGTCCGTGTACGCGCGCGCCCAGGCCCATCTCGGCATCACCCTCGACCTCGGCGGCCTGCATGCCGACGCGCTCGCCGCGCAGGGCGAGGCGCTGAAGATCTACGAATCCCTCGGCAACCACGCCAGCGCATCGGCGGTGCTGACCAACCTCGGCAACAGCCTGTCCGCGCTCGGCGACGACCAGGGCGCGCGCGCGCACTACCAGCGCGCCCTGGACATGAAGCGCGCGCACGGCATCGACAAGGGCGTCGGCTCGATCCTCAACAACCTCGCCGATCTCGCGCTGCAGTCCGGCACCACCGAACAGGCGGTGAACCTGCTCGACGAAGCCATCGCCGCGCACGAGAAGGACGGCGATCGCGTCGGCCAGGGCCTGGCGTTCGTCAACCGCGGCATCGCGCATGCGCGCGCCGGCCGCTTCGACGCGGCCCTGTCCGACATCCAGCGCGGCGAAGCGATCGCGCGCGAACTCGAACATGCGGTCGGGATCTCGGCGGCGTTGCGCGGGCGCGCCGAGGTCTGGCTGCTGCGCGCGCGCAGCCTGGACGGCGAGGCCCGCGACTACGCCCTGCTCAATGCCGAGCGCGAGGC
>CALMWD010000201.1 GCA_937873105.1 uncultured Rhodanobacteraceae bacterium | reverse complement strand
GGTACCGAGGCCCTGGCGGCTGGCGTTGCGGCTTCCGACCATGGCGATCTGCGCGCGCCATAGGGCATTCAAGTCGCCCTCGACGAACAGCAGCGGCGGCGCATCGTCGAGTCGGCGCAGCAAGGGCGGATAATCGGGATCGGCCTGGGTCAGCACGTGGCGATCGGCGGCGCCATCGAGCCAGTCGAGATCGGCACGGATCAGGTCGCGGCCGCTGCGCGCGAGTTCCGCACAGACGGCTTCGGGCAGTCCCGCCGCCCGCAATGCACCGCGACTGGCGTCGAGCGCCGCGCGCAGGCTGCCGAAGCGTTCGTGCAGCTGGGCGATGCGGAGATTGCCGAGCCCGGGCGTGCGCAATGCGATCAGCCAGGCGTCACGCTCGGTGAGGTCGATGCGGGTGTCGTGGTTCATCGCCGCAGATTGCCGACGAACACGAGTGCCCGCGTCCGTCCAGCTCGGAATCCGGGCTCGGAAATCTCGCAGAAGGTGCGGATCAGCGCACGCGAAAGCCAGTGATGGGCGGACCTTCTGGATCGTTCAGAACACGCTCCGAATTCTCGCTCAACGTGCCGCGCCAGGCACGGATGCGGTCCAACTGGGTGTAGAGCCCTTCGAACGAGTAGACGACCTGACCGGCCTCGATCAACTGGCATCCGAAAGTCATTGGATCGATGCCGATACTGCCCGAGTCCTCTCGCGTGTGGCGGCATCGCAGCGTCGCGCTGCCACGTTGGTCGCGATATTCGATGTCGTGCGTTTGGTCTCCGAACCCACAGCGCATGTTGTTGGTGGGGACCAGTTGCTGGTTCCAGGCGCGCACTTGCGGCGGAGAGAGCCTGTATCGCCGGGCCGGTAGGGCCAGTTCGGAGCGATCCACGAACACCCATTCGCCGCTCAGGTCCGGCCAGCACGCCACATGAGGCAAGAATTCGTCACGGCCGAAGCCACCGTAGCCGAAATTGAATCGCGTCAGCGTACTTGTCACCACTTGGCCGTTATGGCGCAGATCAAGCCGAACTTTTCCATGACCGTAGAATTCGACGGTCACCGTTCCGATGGGCACGGCCGTGAAGTAAGGCACCGGCGCCGGCAACTGTTCACGGGAATCGAGCGAAGGGCCTCCACTCAAGCGATGCAGCGGGGCATTCAAATAGGCTGCATCGGCAACATCGTGACCGGGCGTTCCGATCAACATGCCGGGCGTCAACGGTCCCGAAGCGGTGAACCATTCTGCGCGTCCCACTTCGTCAAAACTCATGACGACCAGCACCACGCGGTCTTCCTGATGCTCAATGGCGTAAAGCTGCGCCGGCCGTCCCGGTGCCCAGTACAAACCGTTTTCGGGTGTCGCTCCAGCCGACGCAGGACCTGGACCCAACATTCCAAACGTCAACGCTGCCAAAATGAGCAGCGGTCGCCAACCCAGCAACAACCGGGGAAGCAACGGTTGTGGGGCCGAAAAGAGCGCGGGCCAGATACTTCTCAGGTCAGCTCGCAATGTCGATTGCATCGTCGGTCCGTGCTTCATTTCTGCTTCCTTTCTGCAAGCAAAAAAAGGGCGCGACTCGCGCCGCGCCCTTCGGGTTTGCTTCGCGATAGCGGTCAGAGCGACTGCGGTTCGCGGGCGATGTCGTTGATGAAGATCGGGCGCTTGCCGTCCATGACGAGGCCATAGCTGATCTTCTCGAAGGTGCGGAAGATCATCACGTGGCCGGCAAATTCATCGGGCAGGGTGACGTACTTGCGCTCGGTCTTGAAGGCGCTGCGGATGTCGCCGCTCGGATGCTTGACGGTGTCGCGCACGCGCTCGCCCTGGTTCATGATCGCGAACACCTGGCCGTTGCCGACGCCGTCGCGGGCGCCCCGCGAGAGCGCGACCACGCGCGCCGGGCCGGTGACCGCATAGCCGTCCGACACCGCCAGCACGCGCATGTTGTCGGGTACCGATTCCGGCGCGTGCTGCGAGTACGAGGGATCGTAGGGCGAGGCGTCGACCGGCAGGATCAGGTCGCCGGCGCGGGCTTCGATTTCGCCGTCGCGCAGTTCCAGCGTGGCCGGATCGCCTTCGGCGATGACGCGGGCGCGCGCCACCTGCACCACTTCATGGCCGAGGATTTCGGTGTTGCGCTCGCGCCAGTAGCGGCCGATGTGGTCGGTCCACAGGCTGCCGAGCGTGAAGCCCTGGCTCGGGTTCCAGTCCTCGGAAGTGACTTCGCGCGGCTTGTCCTGCCAGGGCGCGCCCTTCTGCACTTCGCGATAGACGAAGGTCGGGCGCACGATGTCGACGTCGGTGCCCGGACGGGCATCCAGGCCGCGCACATAGACCAGGCCCATCTCGGTGGTGCGCAACCGCGTTTCCTCGTTGCCGACCACGTAGGGCAGGGTGTCGGCATCGGCCTCGCTGAGCACGCGCGTGTGTTCGAGGAAAGGCTTGAGTTCATCGAGCGGGATCGGGCCGACCGCACGCTTGCCGCCCATGTCGCGCACGCGCGGAGACAGCTTCTCGTTCTGCGGGCGCTGGCCGAGCACGCGGCCCGAGGTCAGCATCGGCTTGCCGTCGACATAGACGAGGCTGATCACGTCGCCCGGATAGATCAGGTGCGGGTTCTTGATCTGCTCGTTGGCCTGCCAGATCTCGGGCCACTGCCACGGGTTGTTGAGGAAGCGCCCGGCGATCGACCACAGCGTGTCGCCTTCGACGACCGTGTACGAATCCGGATGGTCGGGACGCAGGTCATCCGCGTCGAGCGCAAAAGCGGATGCGCTGAACAGGATTCCGGCCAATACTGCAAGCGATCTTTTAAGCATGGCGGCTAAGCCTCTGATTTGGCGAGGACTGGCCCGAGTGTATCCCAATTCCATCCGCGATAAAATGCGCCCCCATCGCAGCGCTTGAACGAGGCACTCCCGCCTCCATCCCGTAGGCGCAGGAGACCCCATGAGCAAGCTGACCATCCTCGAATTTCCGGACGCGCGCCTGCGCACCGTCGCCACCCCGGTCGAAACCCTCGACACGGCGCTGCAGACCATGATCGACGACATGTTCGAGACCATGTACGCCGCGCCCGGCATCGGCCTGGCCGCGACCCAGGTCGACTTCCACAAGCAGCTGATCGTGATCGACGTGTCCGAAGGCAAGGACCAGCCGATCGTGCTGATCAACCCGAAGATCACGCATCGCGACGGCGAACAGGTCTACCAGGAAGGCTGCTTGTCGGTGCCCGGCATCTATGCCGACGTGACCCGCGCCAACACGGTGCGGGTCGAGGCGCTGAACCGCAAGGGCGAGGCCTGCACGATCGAGGCCGACGGCCTGCTCGCGGTCTGCATCCAGCACGAGATGGACCATCTTGCCGGCAAGGTCTTCGTCGACTACCTGTCGCCGCTGAAGCGGGAGATGGTGCGCAAGAAACTGGCCAAGCAGGCGCGCGACAAGCGCGTCGCGCCGGATCGCGAGCATTCGATCTGATGCGCCTCGTCTTCGCGGGCACGCCGGAATTCGCCGTGCCCTGTTTGGAGGCCGCGCTCGCCAGCGGCCATGAGGTCGTCGCCGTCTACACCCAGCCCGACCGGCCTGCCGGTCGCGGCCGCGCCCTGGCCGCGAGTCCGGTGAAGCAGCGCGCGCTGGCCGCGGGCGTGGCGGTCGAGCAGCCCGAAAACTTCAAGTCGATCGAGAGCCGCCAGCGCCTCTCGGCCTATCGTCCGGACCTGATGATCGTCGTCGCCTACGGCCTGATCCTGTCGCAAAAGGTGCTCGACCTTCCCGTGCACGGCTGCTGGAACGTGCATGCCTCGCTGCTGCCGCGCTGGCGCGGCGCGGCGCCGATCCAGCGCGCGATCGCGGCCGGCGACGCCGAGACCGGCGTCTGCCTGATGCGCATGGACAAGGGCCTCGATACCGGCCCGGTGTACCTGCGCCGCGCCGTGCCGATCGCCGCCGACGAGACCGGCGGCAGCCTGCACGACCAGCTTGCCGCGCTCGGCGCGGAACTCGTCGCCGAGGGACTGCGCCGGCTCGCGGCCGGCACCTTGCCGCTGCCCGAGGCGCAATCGGAGATCGGCGTCGAATACGCGCACAAGCTCGACAAGCGCGAAGCCGTGCTCGATCTCGAACGGCCCGCGCTCGAACTGGAGCGCCAGGTGCGTGCGTTCACGCCGTGGCCGGTCGCGGAACTCGTGCTCGGCGGCGAACGCCTGCGCGTGCACGCGGCGAAAGCGATGCCAAGCACGTCGCATCGCGCGCCCGGTGAAATCGTGCACGCCGACCGCGACGGCATCGATGTCGCCACCGGCGACGGCGTGTTGCGCCTGACCCGCGTGCAGCGCGAAGGCGGCCGGCCGGTCAGCGCCCGGGAATACCTGAACGCGCGCACCGACCTGTTGCGCCGCGCATGAAGCCTGTCCTGCCGATCCGGGCCGTCGCCGCGCAGATCCTCGCGACCCTGCGTCGCGGCGGCGCTTCGCTGACCGACCTGCTGGCCGAGGCCGACGCGCGCGTCGAGGACGCCCGCGACCGCGCCCAGCTGCGCGCCATCCTCTACGCCAGCCTGCGCGGCGTGTTCCGCTACGAGGCCCTGCTGCGCGTCCTGCTCGCGAAGCCGTTGCCGAAGCGCCACGAAGCGGTCGAAGCGCTGCTGATCAACGGCCTCGCGCAACTCGAACTCGGCATCGACGCGCCCTATGCCGTCGTCGACGCCAGCGTGACGGCGGCGCGCGCGCTCGGCGAGACCAATCTCGCCGGACTCGTCAACGCCGTGCTGCGCCGCTTCCAGCGCGAACGCGGGACGCTGCTCGCGGCCTTGCCGAGTTCGCCCGAGATCATGCACAACCATCCGGGCTGGATGATCCGCCGATTCGAACGCGACTGGGACGACGTTGCGCCCGCGATCTGTGCCGCGAACAACGCGCCCGCGCCGACCTGGTTGCGCGTGAACCGGCAACGCCGCCATCGCGACGACCTGCTCGCCCTGCTCGTCGACCATGGCATCGCCGCCGTCGCGCATCCGCACCTGCCGGACGCGATCCGCATCGACCACGGCATCGATGTCACCCAGCTGCCGGGCTTCGCCGAAGGCGAGTTCTCGGTCCAGGACGGCGCCGCGCAACTCGCGGTCGAACTGCTCGAACCCGCTCCCGGCCAGCGCGTGCTCGACGCCTGCTGCGCGCCGGGCGGCAAGCTGGCGCACATCGCCGAACGCGAACCGGCGCTGGCGCGCCTGATTGGCGTCGACATCGATCCCGCGCGCATCGCACGCACGCGCGGCGGTCTCGATCGCCTGCATCTGGACGCCGAACTGCAGGCCGCGGACCTGCGCCGCTTCGCCGCCGATGGCGCGGCCCGCTTCGATCGCATCCTGCTCGACGCGCCGTGTTCGGGCACCGGCGTGATCCGCCGTCACCCCGACATCCGCCTGCTGCGTCGCGAGTCCGATCTCGCCGCCCTGCTGAAGACGCAGGCCGAACTGCTCGACGCGCTCTGGCCTTTGCTGGCTCCGGGCGGACGGCTAGTCTATGCGACCTGTTCGGTGCTCGCGGATGAAAACGACGGCCAAGTCGCTGCCTTCCTGGAACGTCGTCGCGACGCGTGCGCGCTCGACCTCGTGCCGGGCTGGTTCGGGCGCGACCAGCGCCATGGTCGCCAGAACCTCGCCGGCGAAGGCGGCTTCGATGGTTTCTTTTACGCGGTCCTGGCCCATCGCGTTTAGCCTGCTGCTCGCGGCGTGCGCCGACCCGCAGGGTTCGCAGGTCCGCCAGGCGGTGCTGGACGGCGGCGACCTGGTGCTCGACCTCGACCTGCGCTTCACCGAGACCCAGATGCAGGCGCTGGAACACGGCATCCCGCTGCGGCTGGCCGTACATCTGGGCGGCGCCGCGCCCGACGTCGCGATCGATTTGCGCTACAGCCCGCTGTCGCGCCAATACGAACTGGCCTTGCCGAACGATGCCGGCACACGCGTGTTTTCCAGCCGCGCGCGCCTGCTCGCGGCGCTCGATCGCGTCGTCGTCAACGATGTCGGCGCGGCGCAAGGCGTGGTGCGCGTCGAACTGGTCAGCAGCGCCTTGCCGGCGCCGCTGCGCCTGCCGGCCCTGATCGACCGCGACTGGCGTCTCGCGACCCCGCCGCGGACCTGGGGCGGATGATGCTGCGTCGTCTGCTCTGGTTGTTGCCGATCCTGGCCGCGCTGGTGCTGCTGGTGGCCGCGCTGTGGCTGGCCGCCGATGCCGAGAGCGCGCGCAGCCGCCTCGGGGCCGCCTACGGCTGGCTGTTCGGCGCAGCTGCAGTGGCGGTTCTGGTGTTGCTGGCCAGCATCGCGGGCGAGCTGCGGCGGCTGCATCGCGAGCGGGTCGAGGGCCATCCGGGCGCCCGCCTGAACGCGCGTCTCGCGGCCCTGCTCGGCCTGATCTCGGTGCCGGCGGCGCTGCTGGTCGCGGGCTTCGCGATGCGCTTCCTCGATGCCGGCATCGACTCCTGGTTCCGTGCCGACCTCGAGGCCGCGCACGATGCCGCGACCGCGCTGGGCGCGCAGGTGCTCGAGCGCGAGCAGCGGGTCGCCCTGGCCGGCGTCGATGCGCTCGCCGCGCGGGTCGGCACGGCGGTCGACGGCGATCTCCAGGCGGTGCTGGACGAGACCCTGGAAAACGACAGCAGCCTGATCGCCTACCTGGCCAGCTACGACGCCAACGGCACGCTCGAAGCGCTCGCCTTCAGCACCACCGCCATCACCCAACCGCCGGCGCCGGACGAGGCCCTGCGCCTGCAGGTCGGCGAATCCGGGCGCATCGCGCAGACCTTGACGCTGGGCGACACCCTGGTTGTCCGTGCCGTCACCACCGCCACCGATGCCTTCGGGCGCAGCCACCTGCTGCAGTGGCTGCAGCCCCTGCCGGCGGAACTGGCGCCGCAGCTGACCCTGCTCGAACGCAGCAGCATCGACTACGCGCAGTTGCGCTTCCAGCGCGGCGCGCTGAAGACGACCTTCGTGCTGATCCTCGGTTTCGTGACCCTGCTCGCCCTGCTCGCGACCCTGCTCGCCGCGCTCGCGGCGACGCGGCGACTGACGCGGCCGATCGCACGCATGGCGGCCGCGGCCGGCGAGATCGGCGAAGGCCGCTTCGGGGCGCAGATCGAGGTCGAATCGAAGGACGAACTCGGCGCCCTGACCGCGGCCTTCAACCGCATGAGCCGCGACCTGGCCGAACTCGACGCGCGCGAACAGGCCAGCCGCGCCGAGACCGAACAGGCACGCGCGCACCTCGCCGCGGTGCTGTCGCGACTGTCGGCGGGCGTGGTCAGCATCGACCGCGAGCGCGTGTTGACGGCCAATGCCGCCGCCGCGGAACTGCTGGACTGTCCGATCGAGGCGCTGATCGGGCAGCCGCTGGACCAGGCCGCCGCGGCGTCGGCGGCGTCGGCAGCCGTGCTCGCCAGCATCCGTGGCCGTTGCGCCGAGGCCCGGACCGAATGGCGCGAGGAACTGGCGCTGCCGGGCGATGCGCCGCGGGCCCTGTTGCTGCGCGCCGTGCAGCTGGCCGGCGGCGCCTCGCGCTACGTCGTCATCATCGACGACATGACGGTCATCGCGCAGGCCCAGCGCGAAGCCGCCTGGAGCGAGGTCGCACGGCGCCTGGCGCACGAGATCAAGAATCCGCTGACCCCGATCCAGCTCGCCGCCGAACGCATGCAACATCGCTTCAAGGGCAAGCTCGAACCGGCCGACGCCCAGGTGCTGGACCGCGCGACGCAGACCATCGTCGCCCAGGTCGAGGCGCTCAAGGGCCTGGTCAACGCGTTCGGGGACTACGCGAAGCCGGCGCGCATCGACCTGCGCCCGCTGGCACTGGATGCGCTGCTGAACGAGGTGCTCGATCTGTACGAGTCCAGCGGCCAGTGCCGCATCACTCGGACGATCGCCGCCGCCCTGCCGCCGGTCCGCGGCGACCGCGAACGCCTGCGGCAATTGCTCGTCAACCTGCTGACCACTGCCGTCGAGGCGGGCGGGCACGGCGGCGCCGTCGATGCGGCGCTGGCGCAGCACGACGGGCAGCTCGAACTGGTCCTGCGCGACCACGGCCCGGGCCTGCCGCCGCAGTTCGACGGGCGCTGGTTCGAACCGTACATGAGCACCAAGCCCAAGGGCGGCGGACTGGGACTGGCGATGGTGCAGAAAATCGCCGAGGAACATGGCGGCAGCGTGCGCGCCGAGCAGGCCGAAGGCGGCGGCGCCCGCTTCGTGCTGAGCCTGCCCCTGGCCCGGGGGTCGGCATGACCCTGCGTTCGCGCGACTTCTGGTTCGTGCTGGCCCTGGCCCTGCTGGTGATCGGCATCGGCATCGGCCTGCGCGACCCGTGGCCGGCCGACGAACCGCGCTTCGTGCTGGTCGCGAAGCAGATGGTCGAGAGCGGCCAGATGCTGATTCCGCACCGCGGACAGGAAATCTATCCGGACAAGCCGCCGCTGTTCATGTGGCTGCTCGGCGCGGCGCACGCGCTGACCGGCGAGTGGCGGATCGCTTTCCTGCTGCCGTCGCTGCTGGCCAGCCTCGGCACGATCGCGCTGACCTTCGACCTCGCGCTGAAGCTCTGGGGCCGGCGCGCGGCGAAGCTCGCGGCGCTGATGCTGCTGTTTGCCTTCCAGTTCACCTACCAGGCCAAGCGCGCGCAGATCGACCCGTTCCTCGTGTTCGCGATGACCGCGGCGACGCACGCGTTCATGACCCATGCCCTGCTCGCGCCGTCGCGCGCCACGCACGCGGCCGGCTGGTTCATGGCCGCGATCGGCACGATCAGCAAGGGCGTGGGCGCGCTGGCCCTGTTGATGCTGCCGGTGATTGCGGTGGCGCGAAGGATCGCGGGAGGAGCAGGTGCTGATCGCGGGACGGAGCCCGCTCCCACAGTGGCTCAACGCGGGTTGACCGAGGATCGTGTGGGAGCGGGTTCCGTCCCGCGACCGTCCCACTGGGCCTGGGGCCTGCTCGCCTTCATCGCCGCCGCATCGGTGTGGCTGCTGCCGCTCGCCATCGCCGCGACAACCTGGAACGATCCCGAGGTCCAAGCCTACGTGCGCGAGATCCTGCTCGGCCAGACCGCGCGCCGCTACGCCAATCCCGATCACCACTTCCAGCCCTGGTGGTACTTCGGCGAAGTGATGCTGACGGCCTGGCTGCCGTTCGTGCTGGCCTGGCCCTGGGCGCTGCCGTACGCGTGGCGACGCCTGCGCGATCGCCGCGATGCCCGCGTGTTCATTCCGCTGGCATGGGCGCTCGTGGTGCTGCTGTTCTTCTCGGCCTCGCCGGGCAAGCGCGACATGTACATCCTGCCGATCCTGCCCATGCTCTGCGTCGCGCTGGCGCCGGGTCTCGTATTTGCGTCGCGGCGGCGCGGCTTCCGCCGCCTGGTGCTCGGATTCGTGCTGGCGCTGTCCTTGCCGCTGCTGGTCGGCGGGCTGATGGCCGCGCTCGGCGAGCCGGCCTTCGAGGCCCGCCAGGTCGCCGCGCGCGAGTTGTCGGGCCAGGTCGACGCGCTGTGGTGGATGCTGGCCGCGGTCGGCGCCATCGGCCTCGTCGCCGCGGCCGCATGGCGCACGCGGCGCGCCCTGCATGCCTGTTTCGCGGTGCTGACGGCCCTGTGGGTCGGGCTCGGTACCGTGGCCTATCCGCTGCTCGATGCACACAGTTCGGGGCGCGCGGTCATGCAACGCGCCCGCGAGGCCGCCGGCGCGGACACTGCGCTCGGCCTGGTCGGCTGGCGCGAACAGCACCTGTTGCAGGCGATCGGCCCGGTCGCCGAGTTCGGATTCCGCCGACCGGCCGCGGAGCAGTTTTCGGCGGCCGTGGCCTGGTTGCGCGCGGCCCCGGCAGGACGCGCGATCTTCGTCGACGCCGCGGTCGTGCCGGACTGCGCCGCAGGCGATCGCGCCCTTCGCCTCGGCAAGGGCAACCGTCGCGACTGGCTGCTGCTGCGCCTCGACGCGGTCGCGGCCTGCACGGACTGAATCCGGTCTCGGACCCTGCGACCATCGCGCGCAGAATGAGGACCCCGCTTCCCGCCGGAACCCGCCCATGAGCGACGAACCCGAGACGACACGTCCGCCGCTCGCGCGCATCAAGGGGCGCGGCGCCGCAAGCAATCGCGAGGGCCGCTTCGAATCGACCCGCGTCGAACGCGAGGACGACGGCTGGTTCCCGGAAGCCGACCTCGGTGCGCCGGCGCGCCCGCCCACCGTGGTCGTCGCCGAACGCGCGCGCAGCATCATCAGCCGCAACGATTCGCCCGACATACCGTTCACGCAATCGGTCAACATGTACCGCGGCTGCGAACATGGCTGCTTCTATTGCTACGCGCGGCCGACGCACGGCTATCTGAACCTGTCGGCCGGACTCGACTTCGAGACGAAGCTCAGCGCCAAGGTCAATGCGGCCGAGCAGTTGCGCGTCGAACTGGCGCTGCCGGGCTACGTCTGCTCGACCATCAACCTCGGCGCGAACACCGATCCCTACCAGCCGATCGAACGCGAACACCGGCTCACCCGCGGCATCCTCGAGGTGCTGGCCGAATGCGCGCATCCGGTGACCATCATCACCAAGAACGCGATGGTCGAACGCGACCTCGACCTGCTTGCGGCGATGGCCGAGAAGCGTCTCGTGCAGGTCTTTCTGTCGGTGACCTCGCTGGACAACATGCTGTCGGCGAAGATGGAGCCGCGCGCCAGCGCGCCGCACCGTCGCATCGCCGCGATCCGGCGCCTGCACGAGGCCGGCGTGCCGGTCGGCGTGTTCGTCGCGCCGATCATCCCGATGATCAACGACCGCGACCTCGAAGCGGTGCTGGAAGCGGCGCGCGACGCCGGCGCGAGCAGCGCGAGCTACACGATCGTGCGCCTGCCGCACGAACTGAAGGACCTGTTCCGCGAGTGGCTGTCCGTGCATTACCCGGAACGCGCCGCGCACGTGATGAGCCTGGTGCAGCAGATGCGTGGTGGCCGCGACTACGTCGCCGACTTCCGCACCCGCATGCGCGGCGAGGGCGTGTTCGCGGAACTGATCCGGCGCCGCTTCAAGGTGGCGGCGCAGCGCCTCGGCTACCTCGGCCGCAACGAGGACGTGGACCTCGACACCACCCGCTTCCGCGCGCCGCGCAAGCCATCGCCGCAGGGCGAGCTGTTCTGAGATTCAGAAGTCGGCGCGCAGGTCGATGCCGACGACGCGGTTGCGGGCGTGGTAGGGCGTGAGCAGCAGGCTGCGCCCGTAGCTGTCCGCGACGTAGTCGTCGTCGAGCAGATTGGTGCCCCAGAGCGAGAGCTCGTAGCGCTCGCCGCGGAAGCCGAGCCGCAGGTCGAGCAGGTCGCGCGCGGACAGGCGTTCGATCGACGCGTCGTCGTTGACGACCCAGGTCGGTTCGGCATGGCCGAAGTGGCCGCCGACATGGAATCCGTTGCGAAAGCGCCAACGCCCGCCGACGCCGAGCGACCAGTCCGGCGCGCCACGCACGGCGGCATCGTCGCGCGGCAGCACGTCCAGGGTCGAACGGGTGCGCAGCACGCCCGCGTTGAACCACCATTCGCCGCGCGGATGCGGCGCGCTGCCGATCTGCCACTCGCTGCCGAGGATCTCGCTGTCGAAACGCAGGGCATCGGGCACGTTGCCGGTCAGGTTGGCGACGCGGTCGCGCCAGTCGTGGTGAAACACGCGCCATTCCAGTCGCAGCGTTTCCCGCCATGGGCGCGACCAGGCGATCTCGCTGCTGCGCAGGCGCTCCACCGCCGCGTCGGGGCTCAGGGCCAGCGTGTTCACGTCGGAGCCGAGGAAGCCGTCGCGCCATTGCAGCGCCAGCCATTGGCCATCGCCATCGCGCCAGCGCAGGGCGGCATTCGGCAGCCACAGGACCTCGCGGTGGCGCACCCGGTCGTTGCGCGCCCGCAGCAGCGCCTGCAAGGCCTCGCCGCAATCCGACAGGCCCGGGTGGCGCCCCGGCGCGATCGCGCAGTTGCCGTGACGGATGTCGCGGGCTTCGAAACGCGACGCCGAATCGGTGTCGATGGCGCGCAAGCCGACATGGCCGTCCCAGCGCGCGCCGTCGTCGAACGCCCATTCGGCATAGGCTTGCGGCAGGTCGGTGCGTGCCGCTTCGGTCTGCGCGTACACCAGGCTGCCCGGGCCGGGACCGGCCGGCACCATGCCGAGAGAGGCCGCCGTAGCGCCGTTGATGACGAAGCGGCGTTCGCCGTGCAGCCGATATTCGCGTCGCGCCTGCATCAGCCCGGCGGACAATGTCGTCTGCGGCGACAGCGCGATCTCCGCGCGCAGTTCCGCATGATGCATGCCGATGTAGGCCGGCTGCGCCGGTTGCAGCGCGCCGAGGTCTGCACGGAGCACGGTGGCGCGCGTCTCCGAACTGCCCGCCAGGGCCAGCAGGCGCCAGTCGTCGGTCAACTGCCACTGCCAGCTGGCCGCAGCGCCGTCGATGCCGATGTCGGCGCCCAGCAGACAATGCGGCTGGCCGCCGCCGCAGGGGGCTTCGGCACCGCCGAAATCGGCGCGCCGGAAGTCGATCGCGCTGGCCTGCAGCAGATGCGCGCCGGCCGGACTCTGCCAGGCGACGCGGGCGGCGTACTGGTGCTGGCGGAAGACATCGGCCTGGCCCTCGGCATCGACCGCCTCGGCGCCGATCTGGCGACTGATGCCGATCGCGGTGCGCAGACCCGGCACGCCCAGTCCGGCGGTGGCGCTGGCGAACCATTGCGGCGCCAGCGCGGGCGCATGGGTTATGCCCAGGCTGGCCTGACGCTCGGACGACGCGGCGCGCGTGGTCATCGCCAGATCGCCGGCGCCGGCGCCGTAGGCGCTGGCCAGACCGGTGCCGGACCGGGTGATGTCCAGGCCGCGCACCAGGCCCAGTCCCGGGCGATTGAACAGCCACGCCTCGGCCGGCAAGGGAATGCCGTCGATGGTGAGCAGGCTGGCGCGCTGGCTCGGCGACAGCCGCGATGCGCCGATGCCGCGGATCACGTCGCTCGAAGCCATGCCGTAGACGCCGGGCGCGCGCGCCACCGCCGTCGTGTAGTCGTGCAGGGCGTCGTCGTCGAAGTGGACGTCGCCCAGCGACGTGCGCGCCGTGGCGGGGCTGCGTTCGCCGGGCAGGCGTGCCTGGTCGACCGGGCTCGGCAGGCGCGCCGGGCTTCGTGCCGCCTCGATGGTCAGGGCCGCGGCTCGGGTGGCCGGATCGGCCGCCGCGGCATCGACGACGCGCACTTCACCGCCGCCGTCCTGCGTCCAGTTCAGATCCAGCGCGATCGAGAGGCGGTCCAGCGCATCGCCGATGGCCACGCCGGCGGCGATCGCCGGCACCTCGCGGTCCGCCAGATCGGGTGCGAGCAGGATGCGGCAGCCGCTCGCGTCGGCCAGCGTCCGCGCGGTCTGCAGCAGCGGGCCCGCCGGCGCGGGCGCGTCGATCGCCCGCGCCAGATCGCAGGCCAGCGCCGGCAGCCCGGGCGCGAGCGCCAACGGCAGTGCAACAAGACGGGACCAGGACATCGAGGTTCGGCTTCCCTGCAGCGGAATCCGGCCTACCCTAGCGCGTCAACGCGACGCGCGCAGGACCAGCAGGCCGGCGCCGTCGAGCACCACGTCGACGCGGTAATGGCGTGCGAGCGTGTCCAGTGCGGTTCGTCGTTCCTCGGCCGTGCGCACCGGCAATGCGGCATCGAGGGGCGCTCCGCTCGGCGGTGATCCGAGCCAGTAGACGCGCGTGCCGCGGCTGGCCGCCCACTGCGCCAGCGCCAAGGCCGCCGGCGCGCGATCGAGCACGAGCAGGCCGGGCGTCGGCGCGGTCTCGCGCCAGGGGTGCCGCTGCGGCGTCGGCCCCTGCCAGTCGAGCGCCTCGCCGGCTTCGACCGGCACGGCGGCGGCATCGCCGCGACGCACGTCGACCCGCCCCTCGGCGACACCGACGCGCACGGTGCCGGCAGCGGCCTGGACCGTGAATCGCGTGCCGATGTCGCGGATCGCGACGTCGCGCCAGCGCAGCGTCAGCGGCCTCGGGTCGGCCGCGACATCAACCGTCACCGTGCCGCGCAGCAGTTCGATATCGCGCCCGCCGACGCCGAGATCGAACGCAACCGCGCTGTCCGCGCCGAGTTCCAGGCGCGTGCCGTCGGCCAGCACGAGCGCATGTCCGGCGCCGGGCGGCGCGACCGCGTCGGCACGCCATTGTTCCGACCAGCGCGGGCCGAACAGCACGCTGCAGACCAGCAGACTGGCCAAGGCCGCGCCGAACCAGGCCACCGGACGACGGACCGGGGCGCGGGGCGCCGTCGGCAACGGCGCGGTCGCCTCGGCCGCGGCGTTCGTGGTCATCAGGACCTCGAGATAGGCGAGGCGATGCACATCGTCCGCGGCGAGCCAAGCGTCGAAGGCATGCTGCACCGCGGCGTCCGCGGGCGCGTCGCGCACCTGCAGCCACCATCGCATCGCCGTTTCCTGGATCGCCTCGTTCACCGCATACCCCCGTGTTTCCGAGACGCGTCGGCCGCGGACTTCCCCCAGTTCATGGCGCGCTCCCGGGCAGGTGCTGCAGCAATTGGCGCAGCGCCTGGGTCATGTGGTTCTCGACGGTCTTGGCGGTGATGCCCATGGCTTCCGCCGCCTCCTTGAGGCTCAGGCCCTCGACCCGAACCAGCCACAACACCCGGCGCCGCTGCTCGGACAGCTGCGACAGGGCCTGCTGCACGTTCGCCAGCTGCTCGCGCGCCAGCACGTGCACCTCGGGCGTGGCTTCGTCCGCGGAATAGGCGTCGATGGCCTGGTCGGGGTCGTCGACGGCGGTGCCGCGCACGCTGCGGCGTCGCAGGGCGTCGCGGGCCAGGTTGTAGCCGACCTGGAACATGAAGGCGCGCGGATCGCGCACCGCGTCGTAGTCGGCGTCGAGCAGCCGCAAGGCCGTGTCCTGCACGCAATCCTCGGCCAGCGCGGCATCGCCGAGCACGCGCGTCAGCACCGCGCGCAGGGCCGCGGCGTGCGCGGCGAACACCGCGGTCCAGGCGCTCATTCGCGCTGCAGCCGGTATTCGACCGGCAACTGCAGGTCGGTGATGGCGAATGCTCCGGGCGGCGGCGGCGGCAGCGGCGAGGCGCGCGTGATCAGGCGGGCGGCCGCGACGTCGAGCGGATCGTGTCCGGAACTGCGTTCGACCTCGGCGCGCAGCACCTCGCCCTGGCGCGAGACGCGCGCGCGCAACCAGACCGTGCCCTCGATGCCGTCGCGGCGGGCCTGTTCCGGATAACGCTGGAAACGCCGCAGGTGCGCTAGCACGTCCCACAGGTAGGCATCGGTCGCCGACGGCGCCGGCGCGGATGCCGGCCCGTCGACCGGTTCATGATCCTGCAGCGCGTCCGCGGCGATGGCAGGCGCCGCGGTCGCGGCGAGCGCCGATCCGACCGCCGCGGCATCGATCCCGTCGACAGTGGCGGCCGGGCCAGGCAACGCCGCGGCAGCGCCTGGCGGCGAAGATGCGTGACGCGCGGC
>CALMWD010000200.1 GCA_937873105.1 uncultured Rhodanobacteraceae bacterium | reverse complement strand
CCGCCAGAACCTGCTCGGCAAGCGCGTCGACTACTCCGGCCGCTCGGTCATCGTGGTCGGTCCGACCCTGCGCCTGCACGAATGCGGCCTGCCGAAGAAGATGGCGCTGGAGCTGTTCAAGCCCTTCATCTTCTCGAAGCTGCAGTTGCGCGGGCTCGCCACCACCATCAAGGCGGCGAAGAAGCTGGTCGAGCGCGAATCGGCCGAGGTGTGGGACATCCTCGAAGAGGTGATCCGCGAGCACCCGGTGATGCTGAACCGCGCACCGACCCTGCATCGTCTCGGCATCCAGGCGTTCGAGCCGGTGCTGATCGAAGGCAAGGCGATCCAGCTGCACCCGCTCGTCTGCACGGCGTTCAACGCGGACTTTGACGGTGACCAGATGGCCGTGCACGTGCCGTTGTCAATCGAAGCCCAGCTGGAAGCGCGCGCGCTGATGATGTCGTCGAACAACATCCTCAGCCCGGCGAACGGCGAGCCGATCATCGTGCCGACTCAGGACGTCGTGCTCGGCCTGTACTACATGACCCGCGAGCTCGTGAACGCGAAGGGCGAGGGCATGGTGTTCGCGAACATCGCCGAGGTGAAGCGCGCCTACGACAATCGCGCGGTCGCACTGCACGCCAAGATCAAGGTGCGCCTGAAGGATCCTGAAGGTACCCGCAGCGGCAAGATGGCGATCGTCGACACGACGGTCGGTCGCGCGCTGCTGGCCGAGATCCTGCCGGAGGGATTGCCGTTCGCGGTGATCAACCAGGATCTGACAAAAAAGAACATCTCGCGCCTGATCAACGCCTCGTACCGCACGCTCGGCCTGAAGGAAACGGTCGTGTTCGCGGACCAGCTGATGTACACCGGCTTCGCCTACGCGACCCGCGCCGGCGTCTCGGTCGGCATCGACGACATGACGATCCCGCCCGAGAAGGCCGCGATCGTGGGCGAGGCCGAGAAGGAAGTGAAGGACATCCAGGAGCAGTTCGCTTCGGGTCTGGTCACGGCTGGCGAACGCTACAACAAGGTCGTCGACATCTGGTCGCGCGCGAACGAACGCATCGCCAAGGCGATGATGGACACCATCGGCACCGAGAAGGTCGTCAATGCCAAGGGCGAGACGGTCAGCCAGAAGTCGATGAACTCCATCTACATCATGGCCGACTCCGGCGCGCGTGGTAGCGCGGCCCAGATCCGCCAGCTCGCCGGCATGCGCGGCCTGATGGCCCGTCCGGACGGCTCGATCATCGAGACGCCGATCAAGGCCAACTTCCGCGAAGGCCTCGACGTGCTGCAGTACTTCATCTCGACGCACGGCGCGCGCAAGGGCTTGGCCGACACCGCGCTGAAGACGGCGAACTCGGGTTACCTGACTCGCCGCCTCGTCGACGTGGCCCAGGACGTGGTCATCACCGAGAACGATTGCGGCACGCTGTCGGGCTTCACAATGAGCGCCATCGTCGAAGGCGGCGATGTCGTCGAACCGCTGCGCGATCGCGTGCTCGGTCGTGTCGTGGCCGAAGACGTCTACGCCCCGGGCAACGACGAACAGCCGATCGTCGAGCGCAACACCCTGCTCGACGAAAAGAGCGTGGAGCAGCTCGAAGCCTCGGGCGTGCAGTCGATCAAGGTGCGCTCGACCATTACCTGCGAGTCGCGCCACGGCGTCTGCTCGCAATGCTACGGCCGCGATCTGGCCCGTGGCCATCTGGTCAACATCGGCGAAGCGGTCGGCGTCATCGCCGCCCAGTCGATCGGCGAGCCGGGTACCCAGCTGACGATGCGTACGTTCCACATCGGTGGCGCGGCGTCGCGAGCGGCTGCGGTCGACAACGTGACGGTGAAGACCACCGGCACGCTCAAGTTCAACAACGTCAAGACCGTGCAGCATGCCGCCGGCCACCTGGTCGCGGTCTCGCGTTCCGGCGAACTGTCGGTCATGGACGCCCATGGTCGCGAGCGCGAGCGCTATCGCGTGCCCTACGGCGCGACGATCTCGGTCAAGGACGGCGACCCGGTCAAGGCCGGCCAGACCGTGGCGAACTGGGACCCGCATACTCATCCGATCGTGTCGGAAGTGGCCGGAACCCTGCGTTTCGTCGACTTCGTCGACGGCGTGACGGTGCAGGAACAGATCGACGAACTCACCGGCCTGCAGTCGGCAGTGGTGACCGATCCGAAGCGCCGCGGCTCCGCCGCCAAGGACCTGCGTCCGCTCGTGCGTCTCGAGGACAAGAAGGGCAAGGAACTCAAGCTGCCCGGCACCGACATTCCGGCGCAGTACTTCCTGCCGCCCGGCGCAATCGTATCGCTGCAGAACGGCGCCCAGGTCGGGGTTGGCGACGTAGTCGCGCGTATCCCGCAGGAAACCTCCAAGACCCGCGACATTACCGGCGGTTTGCCGCGTGTTGCCGACTTGTTCGAAGCACGCAAGCCGAAGGAACCGGCGATTCTGGCGGAACGTACCGGCACCATCAGCTTCGGCAAGGACACCAAGGGCAAGCAGCGCCTGATCATCACCGACAAGGACGGCAACGCGCATGAGGAACTGATTCCGAAGTGGCGCCAAGTCATTGTTTTCGAAGGCGAACACATCGAAAAGGGTGAAACCGTCGTCGATGGCGAGCCGAACCCGCAGGATATCCTGCGCCTGAAGGGCGTGGAGCCGCTGGCGGAATACCTGACCCGCGAGATCCAGGACGTTTATCGCCTGCAGGGCGTGAAGATCAACGACAAGCACATCGAGACGATCATCCGCCAGATGCTCCGCAAGGTCGAAATCTCGGACGGCGGTGATACGCGTTACCTGCGTGGCGAACAG
>CALMWD010000199.1 GCA_937873105.1 uncultured Rhodanobacteraceae bacterium | reverse complement strand
GTCTTGAACTTCGGCACGATGAACAGCGAAATGCCCTTGGTGCCGGGCGGCGCATCCGGCAGGCGCGCGAGCACGAGGTGCACGATGTTCTCGGTCAGGTCGTGTTCGCCGGCGGTGATGAAGATCTTGGTCCCGGTGACGCGGTAGGCGCCGTCGGCCGCAGGTTCCGCCTTGGTCTTGAGCAGGCCGAGGTCGGAGCCGCAATGCGGTTCGGTCAGGCACATGGTGCCGGTCCAGCGGCCTTCGACGATGGGCTTCAGGAACACCTCGCGCTGCCATTCCTCGCCATGATGCTTGAGGGCTTCGGTGGCGCCGTGCGAGAGCAGCGGATAGGTGCCCCAGCTCAGGTTCGCCGAGTCGATCATTTCCTTGACGATGGCGCCGACGATTTCCGGCAGATGCTGGCCGCCGTAGGCCTCGGGCGCGGTGAGTCCGCTCCAGCCGCCGTCGACGAACTGCGCGTAGGCTTCCTTGAAGCCCTTCGGCGTGGTCACGACGCCGGCGTTCCAATGGCAGCCTTCCTGGTCGCCGCTCTTGTTCAGCGGCGCCAGCATCTGCTCGTTGAACTTCGCGGCCTCGTCGAGCACGGCATCGACCAGCTCGCGGTTCGCGTGTTCGGCGCCGGGCAGTTGCGCGAAGAAGGCTTCGCCGTCGAGCACGTCGTAAAGGACGTAGCGCATTTCACGAAGCGGGGCGGCGTAGCGGCTCATGGCGTTCTCCTGCGGGATGCGATGGCGAAGCGGGGATCAACGGAACTCGCCGGGCTTGCCCGGCACCGGGCTGAGCCGGCTTTCGAAGAAGATGTCGTAGTCGCGCGCGGGCTCGCTGATGCGGACCTTGCCGCGCAACTGGTAGTGCACGGCGGTGTCGCTCTGCCGGGCCAGTGCCTGTTCGATCTCGGCGCGGCGGGTGGCGTCGATCGGCACCTTCACCCACTCGCCGTCCCGGTTTTCGTACTCGAACTCGCCCTCGAGCACGCGGTCGGGCGCGCCATCGGCGTTCTCGGCCGCGCTCAGCGGTTCGGCCGCGTCCTTTTCGGCGGCCAGGCGCAGGTTCAGGATCTCGGCATTGTGCGGCGTCACGTCGATGTCGGGATTCGCGCGCAGGGGGCCGGCGTCGATGCCGGCGATGCGCAACTGCAGGTCGACGTCCGCGAAATGCATGGTCACGTCGCTGTGGTTCTGCAGACGCAGTTCGACGTCGTAACCGCCGCCGTCCTGCATGGCCAGGCGCTGGATCGAGACCGAGGGCGGGTTGATCCGCTTCGGCGGCGCCGAAGCGCAGGCGGCGAGCAGCAGGACGAGGCTCGTGGCGAACAGACGGATCGTACGCATGGCTTCCCATTCAAACGGCGGTTCGAACGGGAAGTGTAGCGAGGCCGCGTCAAATTTCCCGCAACAAATCTCAGCGTCCGGGGCGGGACGGCGCGAGCGCGGGCCGGCTCGGCGCGCCGCGGATCGGGTCGAGGCGCAGGCAGGCGCGGTCGCGTGCGCAGTCGCGTTGCGGCGGCGCCACGATCCAGTGCGGGTTCTGGTCGTCGCCCGGGTGCGCGATGCGATCGAGCACGCGGCCGTCGAGCGCGATGACGGCGAGATCGCGCTCGCCATCGGGGAAGGTGATCGCGACGGCCAGTCGTTGTCCGTCCGGGGCGAAAGCCGGCTGATAGGCGTCGCCGGGCAGGTCGAGGAACATCGGTTCGCCGCCGGTGGCCGCGACCAGCCCGATGCGCGCGTGTCCGGGATCGTTGCGCTGGAACGCGACGAGCTTCGCGTCCGGCGACCAGGCCGGGAAATAGTCGCCGAAGCCGGCGCCGCGGGTGAGCTGGCGCGGGCGCGTGCCGTCGGCGTCGAAGACCCAGATCGCCGGGACCCTGCCGCGGTAGCTGGTCAGGGCGATGTGCAGCCCATCCGGCGACCAGTCCGGGGTCACGTCGGGTTCGATCATCCTCGCGCCGCCGCTCGGTGCGGTCAGGTTGCGCACGCCGAGCAGGCCGGCCGCACCGACTTCGGCGACGAAGATGTCCCCGGCCGCCTCGTGGTGCTGGCTGAAGAAGGCGATGTGGCGGCCGTCCGGGGACCACGCGATCTCGCGTTCCTGGACCCAGCGGTCGAGCGAGATCTCGCGCGGCACGGCGCCGCGGCGGACGTCGCCGACCAGCATCAGCCGCGACGGTTCCAGATCGGTGGCGATGCTGTGGTAGGCGATGGCGCCGTCGCCCGGGCGCAGGCGCGGGCGGCGGCCTTCGATGCCGGCGCCGATCCGTTCCGGCGGCCCCGCGAGTTCGCTGCGCATCAGCACGCGCCGGCCGTCCGCATCGACGCCGTCGAACAGCAGGGCCTCGGCCTGGCAGAGCGCGGACGTGCAGGCGATCAGGAGGGCGAGGAAGGAACGGCCTTGCAGGCTCATGGCGGGTCGATCGGCGGAAAGCGCCACTCTGGCGTGCCACGATCGCGACGGCATCGGCCGAAGGTCGCCCAACTTCAGGCACGGGCGCTCCCGCGTCCGGTGGCGGCAGATCGGGGGCTTCGCTATGCTGCGCGCCCTTTTTTTGCTTGCGGAGCCGGCCATGCAGGTCGCGAAAGACAAGGTTGTACTGTTTCACTACACGCTGACCGACGACGCCGGCACCCAGATCGATTCCTCGCGCGAAGGCGGCGAGCCGCTCGCCATCCTGGCCGGCCAGGGTTCGCTGATCGCCGGCGTCGAGAAGGCGCTGGAAGGCAAGTCGGCCGGCGACAAGTTCCAGGTCACGGTGCCGCCGGAAGAAGGCTATGGCCTGCGCGACGAGGGTCGCACCCAGCGCGTGCCGAAGAAGTACTTCCAGGACGGCGACAAGCTGAAGCCGGGCATGGTCACCGTACTGCGTTCGCAGCAGGGCATGCACCAGGTCACCGTGGTCAAGGTCGGCGCGACCGTGATCGACATCGACGCCAATCATCCGCTCGCCGGCAAGACCCTGAACTTCGACATCGAAATCACCGAAGTACGCGACGCCAGCGAAGAAGAAGTCGCCCACGGCCACGTGCACGGCCCGGGTGGTCACCACCACTGATCGGCTCCCCGATCAGCGGCCGACCGAAGCCCGCGCAAGCGGGCTTCGTTGTTGGTGATGTGAAGGTCAGCGATGGGAATTTCAGTCATCGAGCACATCCTCTACGCTGCGACGTGCGTACTTCCGGCGCTGACTCGGTTGTACCAACGCAGAATGCTTCCGAGATGGTCCACGGCCTCGGTATTTCTGCTCTGCTGCGCGGGGGTCTACGCGCTGCTCATCGTGCGAACCCAGGTGGTCGATTTGCGGCTCGAAGCCGAGCTTTACGCATTCGATCTGGATGGCAACGGTTCATTCTCCGAAAGCGAAAGGACGCCGGAGCAGATTCGCGCGGAGCGGGCTTGGGCCTCGGACACCGGTCGAGCGTTGGCGCCGTACACGAGCGTCGTCTTCGCGATGTTGATTACTGGCTTCTTGTTTGTTGTCGTCGACGCTGTTCGATGGTGGACGGCGTTCACGCTTCATTTGTTGCGACGTGTTCGACCGTCGACGTCTGATTAGGGCGCAATGAGGCCCGCCGTGACCCGAAAGCCACGGGCTGCGGCGGCGCGTGTCATCGTGTCGAGCGCAAGTCCGGTGTCGAAGGCATGAACATGCAATCGATGGGCTCAATCCCCGCCGAATTTCTTCTCCATCTCGGCAGCCAGCGCTTCGAGGTCTTCGTCGGACATGGATTGAAGTTCTTG
>CALMWD010000198.1 GCA_937873105.1 uncultured Rhodanobacteraceae bacterium | reverse complement strand
CCCGCCCCCGGCCCGCCGCACCGCCGCCGGCCACGACAGGGCGCCGGCGTCGCCGGGCACGGCGTTCTGCCAGGCGGGCTTGCCGCGGCGCTGGCCGCCGCGCCGCCACGAATACGCGTAGTAGCCGAGCGCCAGCGCGCCCAGCCAGAGCTGCAGCGCCACATGCGGCCAGCCTTGGCGCAGGACCAGGTCGACGCGTTCGACCGGCACCAGCAGGCGGGTCAGCAACACCGCGAGGGCGGTCGCGATCATCAGCAGGCCGGCCAGCGGCAGCAGGTCGTACACGCCCGCGAGCAGGCGGCGCCACAGCGGCGCGTAGGCGATCGGTTCGGTGGACAAGGACGAAAGCTCGGCTGATATCGTGCGCCCATGGTAGCGAAGCGCACGACCAGTCCGAACGATGCCCTGATCCGTTCCGTGCTGGAGCAGCTCTGGTCCGAGCAGGGTCTGGCCAAGAACACGCTGGCGTCCTATCGCGCCGACCTGCTCGCGGTCGATCGTCTGCTCGCGCAACGCGGACGCGCGCTCGTCGATGCCACCCGCGAAGACCTGTACGCGGTCCTCGCCGAGCGCAGCCGCGCGGGCATTTCGGCGCGGTCCGGCGCGCGCATGCTGTCCTCGTTGCGGCTGTTCTTCCGGCATCTGCTGCGCAGCGGTCGCGTCGCGGTCGACCCGACTGCCCTGATCGATGCGCCGAAGTTGCCGAAGCCCTTGCCCAAGGCGCTCGGCGAGGGCGACATCGACGCGCTGCTCGCCGCGCCCGACGTCGATACGCCGCTCGGCCTGCGCGACCGCGCGATGCTGGAACTCATGTACGCGACCGGCCTGCGCGTCACCGAACTGGTGACCCTGGCCACCGAACAGGTGAACCTGCGCCAGGGCGCGTTGCGGGTGCGCGGCAAGGGCGGCAAGGATCGTCTGGTGCCGATCGGCGAAGTCGCGATCGACTGGCTGCTGCGTTATGTCGAGCAGTCGCGACCGGTCCTGCTCAAGGGGCGCCAGAGCAGGCTGCTGTTCGTCAGCATTCGCGCCGAAGGCCTGTCGCGCCAGATGTTCTGGGTCGTCGTCAAGAAACTCGCCGTCCGCGCCGGCATCCGCGCCCCGATCTCGCCGCACGGGCTGCGCCACGCCTTCGCCACCCACCTGCTGAACCATGGCGCCGACCTGCGCGCCCTGCAGATGCTGCTCGGCCACAGCAGCCTGTCGACGACGCAGATCTACACCCTCGTGGCCCGCGAAGGCCTGAAACGCATCCACGCCGAGCATCATCCGCGCGGGTGAGATTGGCCCGCGGCCCGGCCTCTGCGACAATGGCGGGGTTGCCGTGAACTTTTTCCGCGTGCCCCGGTCTAGGGTCGGTGCCGCAGTCGACGGCGTCCCACCACCAAGGAATCCCCGATGTTCAAGCGTGTCATGTTCTCGCTGGCCCTGGTCGCCAGTGCCACCGTTCAGGCGGATGCGGCCGGCGAGGCCAAGGTTCGCGAGGCGATCAAGACCCTGGTGCCGAGCGCCCAGATCGATTCGGTCAGCGAATCCAAGCTCAACGGCTTCTACGAGGTCGCGATGTCCGGCCAGGTGCTGTACGTCAGCGCCGACGGCAAGTATCTCGTCCAGGGCATGGTCTACGACATCGCCAACAAGCGCGACCTGACCGAAGAGAAGAAGTCGGTGATGCGCAAGGCCGCCCTGGCCGGCGTGCCGAAGGACCGCATGATCAGCTTCCCGGCCAAGAACGAGAAGCATCGCGTGACCGTCTTCACCGACATCGATTGCGGCTACTGCCGCAAGCTGCACCAGCAGATCGCCGAGTACAACAACCTCGGCATCAGCGTCGACTACCTGTTCTTCCCGCGCTCCGGCCCGAATACGCCGTCCTTCGACAAGGCCATCACCGTGTGGTGCTCGGCGGACAAGAACAAGGCCTTCACCGAGGCCAAGGCCGGCGTCGAGCTCGAGAAGAAGACCTGCGACAACCATCCGATCGCGGCCGATTTCGAACTCGGCCAGAAGATCGGCGTGAACGGCACGCCGATGATCGTCGCGGCCGACGGCTCGCAGATCGGCGGTTACGTGCCGCCGGCGCAGATGCTGGAACGCCTCGCCGCGATTCCCAAGTAACACGCCGACCTGGACCACAGGCCAGCCGACGCCGCCTCCGGGCGGCGTCATTTTTTCCGCCGCCCGCGGCCTGACGGCGCTTCCGGGCGATCGGCTATCCTTCACGCCCTTTTTTCGACCGGTGCCCCGCGATGATCCTGCTCGACGGCCGCGAAACCCTGTCCGCGTTCCGCTGCGAGCGGCTGAACGAACGCCTGCCCGGCGGCGTCGCCGCGGTCGAGGCGCGGGTGGTTTACGCGCTGGATGGGGCGGATGCGGCGACCCTCGACCGCCACGCCGAATTGCTCGACGCCGGCGGTCGCGCCGCGCCGCTGCAGGCCGCCGACGTGCTGGTGTTGCCGCGCCTGGGCACGATCTCGCCGTGGGCGAGCAAGGCCACGGACATCCTGCGCGGTGCCGGGCTCGCGCTCGACCGCGTCGAGCGCGGGCTGCGCTACCGCGTCGCGGGGCTGCCGGCGCTGGACGCTCCGCTGCAGGCGCAGGTCCTGCGCGCCCTGCACGACCCGATGACCCAGTCGGTGTTCCGCACCGAAGCCGAGGTCGCGGCCCTGTTCCGCCACGAATCGGCGCGATCCTTGGTGCGGGTGGTGCTGGCCGGCGACGCGCGTGCCGCCCTGGTCGCGGCGAACGCCGAGCTCGGGCTGGCGCTGAGCACCGACGAAATCGACTACCTGGCCGAGGCCTACGGCCGCCTCGGCCGCGATCCGACCGACGCCGAACTGATGATGTTCGCGCAGGCCAATTCCGAGCATTGTCGGCACAAGATCTTCAACGCGACTTGGCGCATCGACGGGGCAGGCCAGCCGAAGTCGCTGTTCCAGATGATCAAGCACACCCACGCGACGACGCCGGCGAACACGCTTTCGGCCTACCACGACAACGCCGCGGTGATCGCGAACGGCGTGGCCGAGCGCATGCAGGCCGATCCGGCGACGCGACGCTGGCATGCGCTCGCGGAGGACACTGCCTACGCGATCAAGTGCGAAACCCACAACCATCCGACCGCGATCTCGCCCTTCCCGGGCGCCAGCACCGGTGCCGGCGGCGAGATCCGCGATGAAGGCGCCACCGGCCGCGGCGCCAAGCCCAAGGCCGGCCTGACCGGCTTCACCGTGTCGCACCTGCGCATCCCCGGCGCCGAAGCACCCTGGGAACAGGCGCGGCCGCAGCCGCCGCGCATGGCCAGCGCCTTCGAGATCATGCGCGACGGACCGCTCGGCGGCGCCGCGTTCAACAACGAGTTCGGGCGCCCGGCCCTGCTCGGCTATTTCCGCAGCTTCGAATACGCCGAGAGCGACACGCTGACGCGCGGCTACGACAAGCCGATCATGCTCGCCGGCGGCTTGGCCAACCTCAAGGCCGAACACGTCGAGAAGGGACGCTTGCAGGACGGCGACGCGGTGATCGTGCTCGGTGGACCGGCGATGCTGATCGGCCTCGGCGGCGGCGCGGCCTCATCGGTCGCGTCCGGCACCTCGAGCGAGGCCCTCGATTTCGCCTCGGTGCAGCGCGACAACCCGGAAATGGAGCGGCGTTGTCAGGAGGTCATCGACCGCTGCTGGTCGATGGGCGCGGCCAATCCCATCGTCACGATCCACGATGTCGGCGCCGGCGGCCTGTCGAACGCGATTCCCGAGCTGCTGAACGACTCCGAAGTCGGCGGCCGCATCGACCTGCGCAAGATCCCGAACGACGAGCCGGGCATGAGCCCGATGCAGATCTGGTGCAACGAGGCGCAAGAGCGCTACGTGCTCGGCGTGCGTCCGGAACGCCTCGCCGAATTCGAGGCGATCTGCCGGCGCGAGCGCTGCATCTACGCCGTCGTCGGCCATGCCACCGCGGCCCGCCATCTGACGGTCGCCGATCCATTGCTGGGGGCCGCGCCGGTCGACCTGCCGCTCGACGTCCTGTTCGGCAAGCCGCCGAAGATGCATCGCGACACGCGCCGCGTCGCGGCGAGCCTGAAGCCGCTCGAGCTGTCCGGCGTGACGCTGGAAGAAGCCATCCGCCGCGTGCTCGCGCACCCGTCGGTGGCCAGCAAGAGCTTCCTCGTGACCATCGGCGACCGTTCGGTCGGCGGCCTTTGCGCGCGCGATCCGATGGTCGGTCCGTACCAGGTGCCGGTCGCCGATGCGGCCTTGACCCTGCTCGATTTTGCCGGCCATGGCGGCGAGGCGATGGCGGTCGGCGAACGTACGCCGCTGGCCTTGATCGACGCCGCCGCGTCGGCGCGCATGGCGGTGGGCGAAGCGTTGACCAACCTGCTGTCGGCGCCGATCGCCGCGCTCGACCAGATCAAGCTCTCGGCGAACTGGATGGCCGCGGCCGGCCATCCGGGCGAGGACGCGGTCCTGTTCGACGCAGTCCAGGCCGTGGGCATGGAACTCTGCCCGGCGCTGTCCTTGTCGATCCCGGTCGGCAAGGATTCGCTGTCGATGCAGGCGGTGTTCCGCGACGGCGAGCGCGAACAGCGGGTGGTCTCGCCGGTGTCGCTGATCGTCTCCGCGTTCGCACGCGTGGACGACGTGCGCCGGGCGCTGACGCCCGAGCTGCGCACCGACCTCGGCCCGAGCGCGATCTGGCTGGTCGATCTGGCGGCCGGCAGGCGCAGGCTCGGCGGCTCGATTCTGGCGCAGTGCTTCAATCAGCTCGGTGATGTCGCGCCCGATCTCGACGACGCAGCGCTGATGCGTCGCTTCTTCGATGCGCTCGCGGATCTGCGCCCGCTGCTGCGCGCCTGGCACGACCGCTCCGACGGCGGCGCGTACGCTGCGCTGTGCGAAATGGCCTTCGCGACCCGCTGCGGTCTCGACATCGTGGTCGAGCAGGACGCGCTGTCGGAACTGTTCAACGAAGAACTCGGCGTGCTCGTCCAGGTCGCGGACCGCGACCGCGTCGCATTCGAGTCGGCACTCGCGAAGCATGGCCTCGCGGCCATCGTGCGCCCGCTGGCGACGCCGCGGGCCGACGCCCGCATCCGCGTGCAACGCGAGGGTGCCGCGCTGTCCGAGCATGCGCTTGACGACCTGCTCGCGACCTGGCACTCGGTCAGCCACGCGATGCAGGTGCGCCGCGACGATCCGCGCTGCGCCGACGAGGAACGCGATTCGGTCGTCGCCGGCGCCCACGTCCTGTCCGCGCAGGTGCCGTTCGATCCGGAACACGATGTCGCCGCGCCCTACATCGCCACCGGCGCGCGGCCGAAGGTCGCGGTCCTGCGCGAGCAGGGCGTGAACTCCGAAGTCGAGATGGCGGCGGCGTTCACGCGCGCCGGGTTCGACTGCTTCGACGTGCACATGACCGACCTCGTCGAGGGCCGGGACCGTCTCGCGAACTACCACGGCCTCGCGGCCTGCGGCGGCTTCAGCTACGGCGACGTGCTCGGCGCCGGTCGCGGCTGGGCGTCGTCGATCCTGTATCACGGCGACCTGGCCGAGCAATTCGGCGCGTTCTTCGCCGATCCAGGCAAGTTCGCGCTGGGCGTCTGCAACGGCTGCCAGATGTTCGCGTCGATCAAGCATCTGGTGCCGGGCGCCGCGCATTGGCCGCGCTTCCGCCGCAACCGGTCGGAGCAGTTCGAGGGCCGCGCCAGCCTGGTCGAAGTGCTCGAATCGCCCTCGATCCTGTTCGCCGGCATGGCCGGCCTGCGCGCGCCGATCGCGGTCGCGCACGGCGAGGGTCGCGCCGAGTTCGATGCGCCCGGCCACGCCGCAACGGCCATCGCCGCGATGCGCTTCGTCGACGCCGAGGGCCGCGCCGCGGAACGTTATCCGGCCAATCCGAACGGATCGCCGGGCGGGGCCACGGCTTTCACGATTCCCGATGGTCGTGTCACGATCCTGATGCCGCATCCGGAGCGCGTGCACCGTTCGGCGCAGATGAGCTGGGTGCCGCGCGGCTTCGGCGAAGCGAGTCCGTGGTTGCGCATGTTCCGCAATGCGCGCGTCTGGTTGGGTTGAGGGAATGAGCGAACAGGAAGCCAGCAATCGCAGCGAAGCCGAGCAGCGCTCGGTCGAAGAGGCCGCGCGATCCATCCGGTTGGGCACGTTCTTCATGGTCGCGGTGATGTGGCTCGCGTTCTCGTTCGCGGTGTGGTTCGCGCTGCGCACGATGATCGTGTTCCCGGTGATCCGCATGGCCGATTGGCTGCTGACCGCCTGGATGCCGGAGCTGTTCCAGGCCGCGGCGCAGTCTTACCAGCAGGTGAAGCTGTCCCTGTACGCCTCCACCCACGGCATCGGCGGGCTGCCGGACTCGCAGTTCCTCGTCGACATCAGTTTCGATGCCCTGAAGTTCTGCTACGGCTTGCCGATCTATGTCGGCCTGACCGCGGCCACTGCGCTGTGGAGCGACCGCTATTGGCCCAAGATCGTGCTGGGTCTGGTGATCTTGCCGATCACCCAGGTCTTCGCCCTGGTCGGCAATGCCCTGAAAGTGGCGGGATTCGAGTTGTCCGCCGCGGCGTCGACCGGTCTGGTCGACGCCGGCGTGGCGCCGGCGGTCGCGCAGCAGGTGGCGGCGAAGGCCGGACAGGATGCGATCTCGATCCTGTCGCAGCACTGGATGAGCCTGGAGCTGATCGGCGTGTGGTCGCAGTTCGGCACCCTGATCGTGCCGGTGCTGGCACCGGTCGCCCTCTGGATCGCGTTGAATGGTACGTTCCTGCGCGCGCTGCAGGGCAGTGCCCTCGCCGAGCAGGAACCCGCGCCCGGTCAGGATGGTCCAACGCAGTCACCACCGCCGAGTTCGCCATGACCGATACCGAGACCGACACCCCGATCGCCGAAGCGCCGGCGGCCGTCGAACCCAGCTTCGACGAACGCATCAGCGCCCAGTTGATCGCGCGCGGCCGGCTCAAGGAAGCCGACCTCGGTCGCGCCCGCCGCCTGCACGAGGAGAACCCGGAAGGCGACTTCGTGTCGCTGATGACCCGCCTCGGCCTGGTGTCCGAACGCGACGCCGCCGAAGCCCTGGCCGAGGTCATGAAGCTGCCGCTGCTGTCGGCCAAGGAATGCCCGGACGCGCCGCCGCCGAGCGTGCAGGTCTCGACGCGCTTCCTGAAGCAGTACCACGTGGTGCCGATCGGCGAGGACGACAGCCACGTCAGCCTGCTCGTCGCGGAACCGCAGGATCCGTATCCGGCCGAGGCCATGCGCCTGGCCACCGGCAAGGACGTGCACGTGCGTGTCGGCCTGCGCTCGGAGATCGACGATCTGATCGAGCGCTATTACGGCTCTGGACGATCGGCGATGGGCACCATCGTCGAAAACCTGTCCGACGACGCCACCCGCTCGGAAGACGACGTCGAGCACCTGCGCGACCTGGCGTCGGAAGCGCCGGTCATCCGCCTGGTGAACCTGATCATCCAGCGTGCCGTCGAGGCGCGCGCCTCCGACATCCACATCGAGCCGTTCGAGAACCGGCTCAAGGTGCGCTACCGCATCGACGGCGTGCTTGAGGAAGTCGAGTCGCCGCCGGCCAGTTCGACCGCGGCGGTGATCTCGCGCGTCAAGATCATGGCCAAGCTCAATATCGCCGAGCGCCGCCTGCCCCAGGACGGTCGCATCATGCTGCGCGTGCAGGGCAAGGAGCTCGACCTGCGCGTCAGCACCGTGCCGACCAGCTACGGCGAGTCGGTGGTGATGCGCATCCTCGACCGCGAATCGGTCGTGCTCGATTTCCACAAGCTCGGCTTCACCGACCAGTTCCTGCCGCGTTTCCTGGAAGTGCTGAACCTGCCGCACGGCATCATGCTGGTGACCGGCCCGACCGGTTCCGGCAAGACCACGACGCTGTACACGGCGCTCAGCAAGATCAACACGCCGGACGTCAAGATCATCACCGTCGAAGATCCGGTCGAATACCAGATCGAGGGCATCAACCAGATCCAGGCCAAGCCGCAGATCGGCCTCGACTTCTCGCACGCCCTGCGTTCGATCGTGCGCCAGGATCCGGACATCATCATGATCGGCGAAATGCGCGACCTGGAAACCGCGAAGATCGCGATCCAGTCGGCCTTGACCGGCCATCTGGTGCTGTCGACCCTGCATACCAACAACGCCGCCGGCGGCATCACCCGCCTGCTCGACATGGGCGTCGAGGACTACCTGCTGTCTTCGACCGTGAACGGCATCCTGGCGCAGCGCCTGGTGCGCCGCATCGAGCCGACCCATGCCCAGCCCTACATCGCGCTGCCCGAGGTGGTCGAGGAGTTCAAGCTCGAGCAGTACACCGAGGAACGCCCGATCCGCCTGTTCAAGCCGACGCCGTCGAATCTGACGCCGACCGGCTACCTCGGCCGCACCACGATCATGGAGTTTCTGGTCATGAGCGATCCGCTGCGCCGCCTCGTGATGAAGCACGCCGACATGGGCGTGATCGAGCAGGCCGCGCGCGAGGAGGGCATGCGCACGATGTACGAGGACGGCCTGATCAAGTCGCTGTCCGGCACCACGACGATCGAGGAAGTGCTGCGTGTCTGCCAGGATTCCTGACGCCGTGCGTGCCGAACCCGGGCGGTCGGGAGCGCGCTGATGCCGATGTTCCGCTACAAGGCGGTCGCGCCGACCGGCGAAACCTTGTCCGGCCAGATGGAGGCGGCCTCGCGCGAGGAAGTGGTCTCGCGTCTGCAGGACGGCGGCAATCTGCCGATCGAGGCGATCGAAGCGGGCGCCGCCGGCGGCCTCAGCTTCGACCTGTTCCGCCGCTCGGAGATGACCTCCGAGCGCATCGCCGCGTTCACCCAGCAGCTCGGCACCCTGCTCGGCGCCGGGCAGCCGCTGGACCGCGCGCTGCACCTGCTGACCGACGCCGAATCCGAAGGCGCGAGCGAGGACGACGCGGTGCGCCGGCTGATCGTGCGCATCCGCGACGCGGTTCGCGGCGGTTCGACCCTGTCCTCGGCGCTGGAACAGCAGCATGGCGTGTTCTCGCGCCTCTACGTGAACATGGTGCGAGCCGGCGAAGTGTCCGGTTCGCTGACCGACACGCTGAAGCGCCTGGCCGACTATCTCGAGCGCTCGCGCCAGCTCAAGGCGACCATCATCAATGCCCTGATCTATCCGATGATCCTGGTCGGCATGGTCATCCTCGCGATGGTCGTGCTGATGATCTTCGTGATCCCGAACTTCGAGCCGATCTTCGACCAGCTCGGCGACCGCCTGCCCTGGATCACCAAGCTGGTGCTCGCCATCGCCGGTTTCCTGCAGTCGTTCTGGTGGCTGCTGCTGGGTGGTCTGATCGGCGCGATCTGGTGGTTCCAGCGCGAACTGGCCGATCCGCAGAAACGCGTGACCTGGGATGGCCGCTTCCTGGAGTGGGGGCGCATCGGCGACCTCGTCCGCAAGGTCGAGACCGCGCGGCTGTCGCGCACGCTCGGCACCCTGCTGGTGAACGGCGTGCCGTTGCTGACCGGCCTGTCGATCGCCCGCAACGTGATGGGCAACCGCGTGCTGGCCGATGCGGTGGAGCAGGCCACGAACAGCGTCAAGACCGGTTCCGGCCTGGCCTTCGCGCTCGGTTCGACCAAGCGCTTCCCGCGCCTCGCATTGCAGATGATCGCCGTCGGCGAGGAAGCCGGCGCGCTCGACACGATGCTGATGAAGGTGGCCGACACCTACGACGAAGACGTCAAGAATTCGGTGGAACGATTCCTCGCGGCGATGGTCCCAGTCATCACCGCCATCATGACGGTGGTGATCGGCATGATCATGCTGGCCATCATCCTGCCCATCCTCGACATGAGTAGCCTTGTGGAGTAAGCCCGTGAAACAAGACAAGCGTATCCGCGCCGGCCGTTCCGGCGGCTTCAGCCTGATCGAGATGATCGCCGTGCTGGTCCTGATCGGCCTGATCGCCGGCATCGTCGCCCCGCGCATCGCTAACCAGCTGGGCGGCGGCCGCGTGCGCGCGGCCAAGGCGCAGCTGTCGTCGCTGAGCTCCAAGGTCGAGATGTTCGTGCTGGACGTGGGCAGCGCCCCCGAGCGACTGGAAGACCTGCTGCGCAAGCCGGGCAATGCCGACGGCTGGAACGGCCCCTACGCCAAGGAAAGCGACCTCAAGGATCCCTGGGGCCAGGCGTTCGAGTACAAGGCGCCGGGCGAGCACGGCGAGTTCGACCTGCTTTCGCTGGGTGCCGACAAGAAGGCCGGCGGCGACGGCAACAACAAGGACATCGGCAACTGGGAATAAGTCCCGGGCCGACATCTCGAAGCCACGCCCATGTTGAAGCGCCGCGGATTCACGTTCGTCGAAATGCTCGCGGTGCTGACCCTGATCGCGCTCGTCGCCGGCGTGGCGGCGGGCCTGATCGGCTCCAATCTCGGCGGCGCCAAGACCCGCGCCGCGGTGCGCGACCTGACGGCGGCGCTGAGACAGACGCGGGGGCTGGCGATCGTGAACGGCGAGGAACGCGGGCTCGAGGTCGACGTCGACGCCCGCACCTACCAGGTGCCGGGCAAGGCGCCGGTGCAACTGCCCGAGGAGCTGTCGATGAAACTGCTGACCGCAGCGACCGAACAGACCGGCGACAGCAAGGGCGTGATCCGCTTCTTCCCGGACGGCAGTTCCAGCGGCGGCCGCATCACCCTGCGCCGCGACGACCACGAGTGGCGGGTCGAGATCGCCTGGCTGACCGGCGAAGTGCGCATCGAGGAAGATCGCTGATGCGCGCCCGCAAGCGCCAGCGCGGCTTCAGCCTGATCGAGATGCTGGCGGCCTTCGTCGTCTTCGCGATCGGCTTCAGCGTGATGATGGACATCGCCGCGAGCAGCCTGCGCAACGCCCGCCGCGCCGCCGAGAACACCGAGGCGGCGCTGTGGGCGCAAAGCCTGGTCGATGCCGCCGGCGTCGAATCGAAGATCGAGCCGGGAGCGAGCAGCGGCGAGTTCGACCGCAAGTACCGCTGGGACATGCAGGTCAGCGAATGGGAGCCGCCGTCCGAGGCGACACGCTTCGAGGGCGAGGCGCCGCTGGAGATGTATCGCATCGAAGTGGTCGTGCGCTGGGGCCGCGGCGATGCCGAACGCACGTCGAAGTTCGTCACCGTGCGCGCGGTCCAGCCCGGGATCGACGGCTGATGCGCGCGCGCGGCTTCACCCTGGTCGAACTGCTGCTGGCCATCCTGCTGCTCGGCCTGCTGATGGCCGGCGCCTGGTCCGGCATCACCACGGCGACCAAGGCCGCGCACAGCGGCGAGGCGCTGATCGATCGCACCAACCGCGTGCGCGTGGCCCAGGAATTCATCCGGCGCCAGATCCGCAACGCGCTGGCCCTGCCCTACGTGGTCGACAAGAGCACCGGCGAGACCCGCACCTTCGAGGGCGACGCCGACGTCATGCGTTTCGTTGCGCCGATGCCCGGCTATCTCAGTCGCGGCGGTGCCTACCTGCAGACCCTGGAGCTGCGTCCGGCGCGCGGCGGCGGCCGGGAACTGGTGTTCGCGCACGAGCTGCTGAACGGCTACGACCCGGACCAGCGGCGCCAGGCCGAACGCGATCCGGTGGTGCTGATCGAGGCCATCCGCGATGGCCGCTTCGAGTACCGCGGAATCGACGAGACCGGCAAGCTCGGCGACTGGACGGAAGAGTGGGACGAGGCAGGCACCCAGCCGGTGCTGGTCCGACTGCGCCTGCGCATGGACGAGGGCAGCGGTTACGTCTGGCCGGACATCGTCGTGCCGGTGCTGGCGAACTCGGCGAACGCCGGGTTCTTCGATCCCTTCTACGGCAGCCTGCGCCCGGGGG
>CALMWD010000197.1 GCA_937873105.1 uncultured Rhodanobacteraceae bacterium | reverse complement strand
GTCGAAGGGCGCGATGCCGCCGGCAAGGGCGGCACCATCAAGCGTTTCATGGAGCATCTCAATCCGCGTGGTGCACGGGTCGTGGCGCTGGAAAAGCCCAGCGACCAGGAGCGCGGCCAATGGTATTTCCAGCGCTACATCCAGCACCTGCCGACCTACGGCGAAATCGTGTTCTTCGACCGCAGCTGGTACAACCGTGCCGGCGTCGAACGCGTGATGGGCTTCTGTTCGCCGGGCGAATACCTGGAATTCCTGCGCGAAACCCCGGAGTTCGAACGCATGCTGGTGCGCAGCGGCGTGCGTTTGTTCAAGTACTGGTTCTCGGTCAGCCGCGAAGAGCAGTTGCGGCGCTTCAACTCGCGCCGCAACGACCCGCTGAAGCACTGGAAGCTGTCGCCGATCGACTTGCAGTCGCTGGACAAGTGGGACGCCTACACCGAAGCCAAGGAATCGATGTTCTTCCACACCGACACCGCGGATTCGCCGTGGGTCGTGGTCAAGTCCGACGACAAGAAACGCGCGCGCCTGAATTGCATGCGCCACTTCCTTGCCAGCCTGCCTTATGCGGACAAGGACCAGACCGTGGCGCACGATGCCGATGCGTTGATCGTCGGTACCGCGGGCGACGTGTTGGCGCACAGCGGGCAATGACGTCGCCGCACCGGTCGGGTGCGGCGACGATCGACCTCAGCGACGATCGAGGCTGAAACGGATCGGCACCAGGCCGATCGCGCGACTCGGCAACCCGTCGACGATCAGCGGGCGGAAGCGCCAGCGCTTGCGCACCTGCTCGACGGCGGCGCGATCGAGCACGGCGTGGCCGGAGCCCTGTTGCAGTTCGACCGCCTCGGGGCGACCGTCCCTGCCCACGGTGACGCGCAGCAACACCTCGCCCTGCAGCCGTCGAGCGATCGCGCGCGCCGGATAGCGCGGCGGCGGCGCGTCCAGGTAGGACAGGGCGCCGATCTGCGAGGGCAGGAACGGACCGCTGTCCGCGACGGATGCATCGAATGGCGCCGTTTCGGTCGGTGCCACGTGGTCGGGCACGAGTTCGGCCAGGGTCGGTGCCGGCTCGGGATTCGGGATCGCGGCCGGCGGCTGCGGCAGGCGCCGAACCGGGACCGGTGTCGGGCGCGGCGGCGTGATCGGCACCACCGGCGGTTGCGGCGGCGGAATTACGCGCTCCGGGATCACCACCTCGATCTGCGGCAGCGCCGGCGGCGGCATGAGGTCGGGCGGCCGCACCGGCGCCACCAGCAGGGCGAAGGCGCCGGCATGCAGCACCAGGGCGACACTGATGGCCAGCGTGCGGGCGGCGTGGATGCGAGGACGATCGATGGCGGCAGCGTGACTCATGGCGTTCCCCAGTGCGCCGGCGCGTTCCGGCAAGGGGAAGAACGCGCATGCGCCGGGAACGGGGTTAGCGCGCCGACGTGTGTCCAGTCGCGGCGCGCCAGACGTCGCGCAGATCGCTACGGTCCGGGGCGATGCGTTCGAGCATCGACAGGGCCTCGCGATAGCGGGCGAGGGCGCGCGGCGTGTCCGCCCGGGCCAGCGCGACCTCGGCGGTCAGGGCCAGCGCCTCGGCCACATCGACCGATTCGCCGTCGAGGCTGACCAGCAGCGAATGCGCGCGGTCGGCATAACGTTCGGCTTCGGCCAGGTCGCCGAGCGCCAGGCGGTTGCGGGCGACGCCGGCATAGAAGGCGCCGCGCACGCGCGCGCCCTCGGCGATCGAGTCGCGCCAGTTATCCTCGATCTCGTCGAGCAGGCGCCGCGCCGCGACATGGTCGCCGCGCTCGGACAGGATGGCCGCGGCATTCCACAGCGCCCAGCCGATCTGCGCGGCGCCCGACGAAGCAGATGCCGCATAGGCCTCGGCTGCGGCGCGGAAGCTGTCGTAGGCGCGATCGCCCTGTCCGAGCGCACGGTAGGCGAGCGCCCGGTTGTAGAGGTTGTTGCCGTAGTCCTGGCTGCGCTCGCCGAACAGTTCGCGGAAGCGTTCGCCGACCGGCTCCAGTTCCGCCAGCGCGCGCGCCGGTTCGCCGCGGCCGATCAGCATCCAGCCCATCGACTGGCGTGCGCGCAGGGTGCGGTAGTCGCCGTCGCCGTAGAGCGCGCGGGCGAGCCGCAGGCTTTCGCGGAAGGCGGCCTCGGATTCGTCGTAGCGGCCGGCGTCTTTCAGGGACACGCCGACGCGGTTCAGCGCACGCTGGCGCAGCGGGTCGCGATCCGCCGCGGGAGCGGCTTCGGCATTCGCCAGCGCCGCTTCGGCCACGGCCAGCGCCGCCTTCGGGTCGCCGCCGTCGCGCACCGTGTTCCAGCGCGTGTTGGCGAGGCCGTCGCGGATGTGCAGGGCCACGGGTTCGTCGCCGTGCGCGAGCGCATCCGCGGCGCGCCACCAGTCTTCCGATTGCTGCAGGTGCCCGTTGCGCTGCGCGATCGCGGCGCCGCGTTCGAGCGCGGCCGCGAGTTCCAGCCGCGGCGTGGCCGGCGTGTCGCGGAGGTCGTGGATGGCCGCTTCGATCAGGTCCTGGGCGCGGCGCACGTCGCCCATGTTGAAGAACGCGCCGGCCATCACTGCGGCGATCGGCCCGCGCAGTTCCGGTTGCTGCCTCAGCGTCGGTTCGATCTGGCGCGCCGCCGCTTCCAGCACGTCGCTGGCGCTGCGCGTGCCGCCACGGCCGTTGGCCGGATCGGCAGCGCGGAAGATCTCGTGCACGAAGGCGACCGCGGCCCGCGCGCGCGCGCTTTCGGCCTGCGCCTCTCGCGACTGTTGCAGTGCGTACAGGCTCAACCCGAGCAGTCCGATCGCGGCCAGGGCCGCCGCGGCCACGCCGATGCGATGGCGACGGACGAAGCGCGAGGCGTGATACAGCGTGCCGCCGTGGCGCGCCTGCACCGGGCGACCGTCGAGGAAGGCCTCGAGGTCGGCGACGAAGGCGTCGATCGAGCCGTAGCGGGCATTCGTTTCCTTGGCCAGCGCCGTGCGCACGATGGCGTCGAGGTCGCGGTCGAGTTCGCGCCCGAGCGTGCGCACCGCTTCGCGCGTGGTCGGCGCGTCCTGGCCGCGGCGCACCTGGGCGAGCGCGCGCCCGAGCGTGACCGGATCGTGCTCGACCACGGCGCGGCCCCAGGCGTGCGCATCGTCCGGGTTCGCGTCGTAGGGCAGGCGGCCGGTGATGATGCGGTAGAGCAGCACGCCGAACTGGTAGATGTCGGTCGCGACCGTGATCGGCTGGCCGCGGAACTGCTCCGGCGCGGCGTACTGCGGCGTCATCGGCCCCACGCACTGCGCCGTGACCGGGCGGAAGCGTTCCTCGCCGACGAGCTTGGCGATGCCGAAGTCGAGCAGCTTGGGATGGCCGTCGCGGGTGACGATGATGTTCGAGGGCTTGATGTCGCGATGGATGACCAGGTTGCGGTGCGCGTGCGCCAGGGCGCCGGCCACGCGCAGCATCAGGCGCAAACGGCCCTCGACGTCGGGCAGGTGGTCGCGGCAGTAGTCGGTGATCGACACGCCTTCGACGTATTCCATCGCCAGGTAGGGCGTGCCGTCCTCGGCCTCGCCGCCGTCGATGAGTTGCGCGATGTTCGGATGGCGCAGTCCGGCGAGGATCTCCTGTTCCTTGCGGA
>CALMWD010000196.1 GCA_937873105.1 uncultured Rhodanobacteraceae bacterium | reverse complement strand
CGCGAGTGGCAGCCGCCCGCACCTTGAGCGCCCGCTAAGATGGGCAGATGACGTCGCGCCGCCGCGCGGCCACTCACGAGTCCGCCCCTGCCATGTCCGCCTCGCCTTCCGGTGTCCAGTTCCTGACCCACGCCGCCGCCGGACAGAGCGACAGCGACGCGCACGAGACGCGCGAGTGGCTCGAAGCCTTCGACGCCATCGTGCAGCGCGAAGGCCGGGCGCGGGCGCAATACCTGTTCGATCGCCTGGCCGACCATGCGGTGCTGCGCGGCGTGCAGTCGGCGCGGGCGCGGGTCACGCCGTACTGCAATTCGATCCCGCTGGCGCAGCAGCCGCACTACCCGGGCGACGAGGCGCTGGAAGCGAAGCTGTCGGCGGCGATCCGCTGGAACGCCATGGTCATGGTCATGCGCGCCAACCGCGAGGGGGGCGAGCAGGGCGGACACATCGCTTCGTACGCCTCGGCGGCGGACCTGTTCGAAGTCGGCTTCCAGCACTTCTTCAAGGCCGACGGCCATCGCGCGGGCGGCGACCTCGTCTACTTCCAGCCGCATTCGGCGCCGGGCGTCTACGCGCGTGCCTTCCTCGAAGGCTTCCTCGACGAAGCGCATCTCGACCACTACCGTCGCGAGATCGGCGGGCACGGCCTCAGTTCGTATCCGCATCCCTGGCTGATGCCGGACTTCTGGCAGTTTCCGACCGGTTCGATGGGGCTCGGTCCGATCAATGCCATCTACCAGGCGCGCTTCCTGCGCTACCTGCACCATCGCGGCCTGCGCGACGCCGGCGAACGCCGCGTCTGGGGTTTCTTCGGCGATGGCGAGATGGACGAGCCGGAATCGATCGGCGCGCTCTCGCTGGCCGCGCGCGAGGGCCTGGACCACCTGACCTTCGTGATCAACTGCAACCTGCAGCGACTCGACGGTCCGGTACGCGGCAACAGCCGCATCGTCGACGAACTGGAGGCGCTGTTCACCGGCGCCGGCTGGCACGTCATCAAGGTGTTGTGGAGTTCGGACTGGGATCGGCTGTTCGCGCGCGACATCCAGGGCGAACTGCTGCGTGCTTTCGCGAAGACCGTGGACGGCCAGTTCCAGACCTTGTCGGCGAACGACGGCGCCTACAACCGCGAGCGCTTCTTCGCGCAATCGCCGGAGCTTGCGGCCCTGGTCGCGGACCTGAGCGACGCCGACATCGACCGCCTGCGCCGCGGCGGCCACGACGCGCGCAAGCTCTACGCGGCCTATGCCGCGGCGCTCGCGCATCGCGGCCAGCCGACCGTGATCCTGGCCAAGACCATGAAGGGTTACGGCATGGGCGCGAGCGGCCAGGGACGCATGACCACGCACCAGCAGAAGCAGCTCGATGCCGGCGACCTGCGCGCCTTCCGCGACCGCTTCGGCATTCCGCTCGACGATGCCGCGATCGAATCGCTGCCGTTCTACCGGCCGGCCGCGGACAGTCCGGAGCTGCGCTACCTGCACGCGCGTCGCGAGGCGCTCGGCGGCTGCCTGCCGCGGCGCCGTGCACGGTCGACGCAGGTCGTCGCGGTGCCGAAGCTGGCCGATTGGGCGGCCTTCGCGCTCGACGCCGAGGGCAAGGCGATGTCGACGACGATGGCGGTCGTGCGCATGCTCGGTAACCTGCTGAAGGACGCCGAACTCGGCCCGCGCATCGTGCCCATCGTCGCCGACGAGGCGCGCACCTTCGGCATGGCCAACCTGTTCCGCCAGGTCGGCATCTATGCGCCGCACGGCCAGCTGTACGAACCCGAGGATCTCGGCACGATGCTGTACTACCGCGAGGAACGCGGCGGCCAGATCCTGGAGGAAGGCCTCGCGGCGGGGGGCGCGATCAGCTCCTGGATCGCCGCGGCGACCAGCTACAGCGTGCACGACCTGCCGATGCTGCCGTTCTACATCTACTACTCGATGTTCGGCTTCCAGCGCGTCGGCGACCTGGTCTGGGCCGCGGCCGACCAGCGTGCGCGCGGCTTCCTGCTCGGCGCCACCAGCGGCCGCACCACCCTGAACGGCGAAGGCCTGCAGCATCAGGACGGCAGTTCGCTGCCGATGTTCGCGACGGTGCCGAACTGCCGCGCCTATGATCCGGCCTTCGCCTACGAGATCGCGCTGCTGCTCGACGCCGGCATGCGCGACATGCTGCAGGACCAGCGCGACGAGTTCTGGTATCTGACCGTCGGCAACGCCAACGTGCCGATGCCCTCGATGCCGGACGGCGATCGCGACGCCCTGCGCGAAGGCGTGGTGCAGGGGCTGTACCGCTGCCGTGGCGACGCCGCCGCCGACCTGCAGCTGCTCGGTTCGGGCGCGATCATGAGCGAGGTGCTGCGCGCGCGGACCTTGCTGCGCGAGGACTTCGGCCTCGAGTCCGCGGTCTGGAGCGCGACCAGCTACAGCGAACTGCAACGCGACGGCATCGCCTGCGAACGTGCGGCGCGCCTCGGCGGCGAAGCCCGCCCGAGTGTCGTCGAACGCCAGCTCGCGCCAACACGCGGACCGGTCATCGCCGCCAGCGACTACGTGCGCGCCTGGCCGGAGCTGATCCGCGCCTTCGTGCCGCGCCGCTACGTCGTGCTCGGTACGGACGGCTTCGGCCGCAGCGACACCCGCGCCGCGCTGCGCGCCTTCTTCGAGGTCGATGCCGAATCCATCGTCATCGCCGCCCTGCACGCGTTGGCGCAGGAGGGCGTCGTCGATCCGGCGCGGGCGACCGAGGCACGCAGCCGCTATGGCCGGACAATGGCATCGATACCGGCGTGGTGCCTATGATTGCCCGCACCCCTCGTTATCCCGCGCTGGACCTGATGCGCGGTTTCTCGGCGCTGACCATCCTGGTCTTTCACGTCATCGCCATGTCCGGTTGGGATGATTTCCCGACCACGGGCCCTCTGGTCTGGTTCCGCATCAGCTTCTTGCGCGTCGACTTGTTCTTCGTCCTGAGCGGATTCGTCATCACGCTGGCGGCGCTGCGTGAGCAGCAGGCCGGTGGTGCAGCGCGTGGCCGCTTCTTCGCGAAGCGCCTGGTGCGTCTGGCGCCAGCGTATTTCCTGGCAGCGATCGGCTGGTTGTGGCTCAACGATTTCGCGGTGCTGCGTCAGGGCGATGCCTGGCTGCAAGTCTTCACCCACCTCACGTTCACCTATGCGTTGTTTCCCGGAACGATTTCCTCGATCAACGGCGTCACCTGGACGTTGGGCATCGAGATGCAACTCTACGTCATGATGGCCTTGGCAATGCCGCTGCTGGCGCGTTGGAGAATGCTGCCGGCTTTGCTGGTCGTGCTGATTGTGGCGCTGGCCTACCGTCTGACCATGCAGGCCTGGACCCTCGACGCGGCGGGTGCAGGCGCCATCGATACTGCCTTGCTTTGGTATCGCATGGTCCAGGCGCCCGGCATGCTCGATGTGTTCGGCGCCGGCGTGGCCTTGGCCTTGCTGGCGTCGCGCCGGCCACTCGGGGCGCTCACGCCCGGTCGATGGTTGACGGGCACTGGGATCATCCTGATCTGGTCCAGTGTGTGGATCTCGCTTCTGTGGAACCACGTCTCCGGTTACTGG
>CALMWD010000195.1 GCA_937873105.1 uncultured Rhodanobacteraceae bacterium | reverse complement strand
GGCGAAGGCGCGCGGCCGCCGGCTGGCCGCCGCCTACGCCCGGCGGCAGATTTCCGAACTGTTCTACCTGTTCACCGCCGTATGGGGCATCGCCCTCACCGGCCCCGCTCTCGGCGCCATCGCAAGCCAGGGCTGGGGCGCCCTGCTCGATTTCCTGCCCCTGCTGTGGATTCCGCTCGGCGCCCGCGTCATGCAGGCTGTCACCGGCAAGCGGTCAGCCGGCCGCCCGCCGACGCTCCTGGTGCTGCGCGTCTTCAGGCAGGACGCCAACGTCCAGGATCTGTTCGACCGCGTCATCGACCGCTGGCGCTCGACCGGCAACACGGTACTTATCGCCGGCACCGACCTCGCCGATCGCACCATCGACCCCGACGACATCTTCACGTTCATCGACGGCCGCCTCGGTGAGCGCTTCATTCGCAGCCCGGCCGACATCGCGCGCCGGCTGGCGGATTTCGAATGGCAGCCCGACGTCGAGGGACGCTACCGGGTCAATGAGTGCTATTGCCACGACACGACCTGGCAGCAGGCGCTGGCCGCGCTGGTCCGGGCCAGCGATGTCGTGCTGATGGATCTGCGCAATTTCGTCGCGCAGAACGAAGGCTGCCTTCACGAACTGTGGGTGCTGGCAACGACGCCGGGGCTGGCACGCGTCGTCGTGCTGATGAACGAACGGACCCAGCTTCCCCCCGCCCAGGCCGCGATCGCCGAAGCGACCGCCTCCGCCCCGGCCGGGCGTTTCGTGTGGCTGATGCAACACGGGGACGAGCCTCCGGTCACGGAAGAGGTGCTTGTGCCGTTGTTCGTTGCTTCCGACAAACCCTAGCCGACGCCATTCTTCAGGAAGGCGCGTTCGCCCGGGCGCTGGAAGCGCAGTGACGCGCTGCGGGACGCTCGCTCACCACGTTGACCGGCAAGAGAGCGGCAGCTTGCGCCATCGGGCGGCAGGCACCGGCCGCGCTGCTCCGGGCCGGCTTCCCGTTCCCGGGCAAGGCAGGGCAAGCCCCTGATCCGTCGGCGGGGCGATGCGGTCGAGGGAAGGTCCAAATCCCTGAAGATCATCGATTTTCGAACTTATCTTCGTTGTCGATGTCGTTGTTATTCCGGGTATGACCCCGCGTGTCCGTACCGGCGCGACCCCGGTCATCTAGTCGGCATCCCATGACGGTCCTGCGGACCGTCAGAGAAAGGCGAGGAGATGATGAATACGTCCAATATTCTTGCTCTCGTTCTGGCTGGCGGTGAAGGCACCCGCCTGCACCCGCTCACCCAGCATCGTTCCAAGCCATCGGTGCCTTTCGGCGGCCGCTTTCGCATCGTCGACTTCGTTCTTTCCAACCTGGTCAACTCGAAGATCTTCTCCATCTACCTGCTGGTCCAGTACAAGTCGCAGTCGCTGATTGAACACATCCGTCGTTCCTGGCTGCTGGCACCGATCTTCCCCGAGCAGTTCATCGCGGTGGTTCCACCGCAGATGCGCGAGGGGCCGGAGTGGTTTCAGGGCACCGCCGATGCCGTCTATCAGAATCTGGGGCTGATCGAAAAGCGTTCTCCGGACCTCGTCGTGGTGTTCGGTGCCGACCACATCTATCGCATGGACGTGCGCCAGATGGTGAGCTTTCATTTGCGCAGCCATGCCGACGTCAGCATCGCCGCGTTGCCGGTTCCCATCGAAGGAGCCTCGGCATTCGGCATCATTGACGCCGACGAAAACGGTAGCGTGCGCAGCTTCTGCGAGAAGCCGGGCGACCCGTCGCCGATGCCCGGAGATCCGGCGCGCGCCTTCGCGTCGATGGGAAACTACATCTTCACCACCGATGTACTGATCAATGCCTTGCAGGAGGGGCACCGGCTGGGAGAGAAGGATTTTGGCAAGGATCTCCTGCCGCGCCTGATCCAGACGCAAAGGGTGTTCGCCTACGACTTCTGCGGCAATCGCGTCCCCGGCATTCGCGCCTCCGAGGAACAGGCCTACTGGCGCGACGTGGGAACCATCGACGCCTATTTTGCCGCCCACCAGGATCTCCTGGGGGCCGAGCCGAAGTTCGATCTGTTCAATCCCCGGTGGCGGATCGGTTCCAGCAACTATCAGGGGCCGTCGCCGAAATTCCTGCACGCCGAACTCGACAACAGCATCATCAGTGCCGGCGGGCTGATCAAGGGGGCTCGCATCCGCAATTCGATCGTTCGCCGCGAAGTATTCATCGAGGAGGATGTCGAACTCGACGAGTGCGTCATCATGGACTACGCGGTGCTGCGCAAGGGGGCGAGGCTCCGGCGCACCATCGTCGACCGTTACAACACGATCGAAGCCGGTGATCGCATCGGCTACGACGCCGACGCCGACCGTCGCCGGTTCACCGTCACCGACTCGGGAATCGTGGTCGTTCCCAGAGGCCAGGGCATGGACCTCCGTGCGCAGGGGAGGACGTTGCACTACCTGTAGGCCGCGATCCGATCGCGATCCAGGATTCAAGGACGTCGACGAACTGCAGCGGGCGCGGCGTGCGCTGCACATCGCGGTGGCCGGTACGGCTAACGGCAATTCAGGCAAGCCCGGTGCGCGGCACGGCTTGCGCCAGCCCCTCAGGCAGCCTTCGCCGCCCTTGCGATCAGCAACGCCGATTCCAGGTTCTCCACCAGCGCATCGCAATCGCTGGCGCTTACGGCTTCGCCCTCGTTGTAGCCATAGGGTACGCAATACACCGTGCAACCCGCCGCACGGGCCACGTCGATGTCATGGCGGGAGTCGCCGATGTGCAGGTTCGTATTGACCGCACGGCCCATCTGCGTGCAGGCATGGCGCAACGGTTCCGGATGCGGCTTGCGGAACGGCGTACTGTCGCCGGAGACGATGGCCGAGAAATAGTGCTTCAGCCCCATGCGCTCGAGCAGGGGCTCGGTGAACGCGGCTGGCTTGTTGGTCAGCACCGCCAGAGGCACGCCGGTCGCGCGCCAGGCCTCCAGCCCGGCCAGCACACCGGCGAAAACGCGCGTTTCGTTGCCGTTGACCGCAGCATAGTGCCGCTTGAAGGCCTCGACGGCGCGGGCAAGGAGCGCTTCATCCGGCGCCGCCCCGCGATCGAGGCAGCGTTGTACCAGAACGACGATGCCCCGACCGACGAAGCTGCGAATCTCGTCTTCGCTGCGCAGCGGCAAACCGAGCTCGGCGAGCATGCGGTTGCTGGCCTCGGCCAGATCGGGCACGGTATCGAGCAGGGTACCGTCCAGGTCGAA
>CALMWD010000194.1 GCA_937873105.1 uncultured Rhodanobacteraceae bacterium | reverse complement strand
TGTCCTGGTCGCGCCCGGACTGGATCATGCCGCAGTCGAGCAGGATGCGCTTGCCCGCGGCCTCGACCAGATGGCAGGAACCGGTGACTTCGCCTGCCGCGCCGAAAAAGGTCAGCCTCATGCCGTGCTCCTCGCGTCGATCCGCTGCTTGGGTTGAACCGTGGGTCGGCTGCAGTGTCGCGTGACCACCGCCACTTGGCAACGCAGGCCCGTTCGCTACCGTGGCGCTTCCACGCACAGGAGTTCCCGATGAATCTTCGTTTCCGCCCGCTCGCCGGCGCCGTCGCGCTGGCGTTGTCCCTGTCGGCCGCCGCCGCATCGAACGAGCGCGGCCTCGACGCTGCCAACTTCGACGCTTCGGTCGCGGCCTGCGCCGACTTCTACCAGCACGCGAACGGCGGTTGGGAGAAGAACAACCCGATCCCGCCGGCGTATTCGTCCTGGGGACTGATGAACGAGTTGTCCGAACGCAACCTCTCGGTGCTGCACGATCTGCTCGACAGCGCCGCGAAGGCGAAGGCCGAACCCGGTTCGACGCAGCAGAAGATCGGCGACTTCTACGCCGCCGCCATGGACGAGGCCGGCATCGAGAAGGCGGGGTACGCGCCGATCCAGTCCGACCTCGACGACATCGCGGCCCTGAAGGACCGCAAGGACCTGGTCGCGCTGATCAACCGCTGGCACGCGAACGGCCTGAGCGCCCTGTTCGGCTTCGGCAAGGAAGCCGACCTGAAGAACTCCACGATGAACATCGCCTACGCCACCCAGGGCGGGCTGGGCCTGCCGGATCGCGACTACTACACCAAGGACGACGCCGATTCGAAGGCGCTGCGCGATCAGTACGTCGCCCACGTCGAACGCATGCTGGTGCTGATCGGCACCGACGCGACGCAGGCCAAGGCCGACGCCGCCGCCATCATGGCCCTCGAAACGCGCCTGGCGAAGGCGTCGCTGACCAAGCTCGAACTGCGCGATCCGAGCAAGAGCTACAACCTGGTCGAGGTCGCCGCCGCCAACAAGGCCACGCCGAACTTCGACTGGAGCGCCTTGCTCGCCGCCATCGATCGCAAGGACATCCGCACCTTCTCGTTGTCGCACCCGGCCTTCTTCGCCGAGATGGACAAGGCCCTGGCGGACACGCCGATCGACGCCTGGAAGGCCTATCTGCGCTGGCACCTGGTCGACACGGCCGCGCCGTATCTGTCGAAGCCCTTCGTCGAAGCCGACTTCGACTTCAGCGGCCGCACCCTGCGCGGCGCCAAGGAGCTGCGTCCGCGCTGGAAGCGCGCGGTCGATGCGGTGAACGCCAACCTCGGCGAGGCGCTCGGCGAACTGTTCGTGGCCAAGACCTTCCCGCCGGAAGCCAAGGCCGAGATGCAGACGCTCGTCCAGAACCTGCTGAAGGCCTTGAAGCAGCGCCTGCAGAACCTCGAATGGATGGGCGAGGCGACCAAGCAGGAAGCGATGGCCAAGTTCGCGACCTTCACGCCCAAGATCGGCTATCCGGACCGCTGGCGCGACTACTCGAAACTCGAGATCAGGAAGCAGCACTACTGGCACAACGTGCGCGCCGGCATCGCCTTCGAGACCCGGCGCCAGTTCGCGCAGATCGGCCAGCCAGTGGACAAGGCCGAATGGGGCATGCTGCCGCAGACCGTGAATGCCTACTACAACCCGCTCGCGAACGAGATCGTGTTCCCGGCCGCGATCCTGCAGCCGCCGTACTTCGACCTGGAAGCCGACGCGGCCCTGAACTACGGCGCCATCGGCGGCGTCATCGGCCACGAGATCATGCACGGCTTCGACGACCAGGGCAGCCAGTTCGATGCCAAGGGCAACCTGCGCATGTGGTGGACGGACCAGGATCGCGCCCGGTTCAACGAGCGCACGGCCAAGCTGGTGAATCAGTTCGACGGCTTCGTGGCGATCGAGGACCTGCACGTCAACGGCAAGCTCACCTTGGGCGAGAACATTGCCGGCCTCGGCGGCCTGCTGGTGGCGGACGACGCCTGGCGCAGCGCCACCGAGAACCAGCGCCTGCGCCCGATCGACGGACTCACCCCGGACCAGCGCTTCTTCCACGCCTGGGCCCAGGGCTGGCGCCGCCAGCACCCCGCCCAGGACCTCAAGCTGCGCCTGAACACCGACGTGCACGCGCCGGCCAAGTTCCGCGTGCTCGGTCCGTTCGCGAACATGGACAGCTTCGCCAACGCTTTCGACTGCAAGGCCGGCGACAAGATGGTCGCGACGCCCGAGGCCAAGGTCGTGATCTGGTAATCCCATTCGATCCGCGCTCGACCACGACGGCGCCTGCGGGCGCCGTCGTTCGTTTCAGCGGACGAGCGTCGCCCAGAACGGCAGGGTGGCCAGCGACAGCACGGTGCCGTAGCCGACCAGCGCAGCGGCGAGGCCGGGAGCGAGGCGATGCGAGATCGCCAGCGCGCCGGCGGTGATCATCGGCGGCATCGCGGTTTCGAGCACGGCCACCGAAGCCGCCGTGCTGTCGTCGTGGCGCAGGGCCATCAGCGCGAACACTGCGGCGGGCAGCAGGACGAGCTTGAGCGCGAGCCCGGCGCCGAGCGGGGCGAGTTCGTCGCGCGGCAGGCGCAGCTTCAGGCTCAGGCCGACCGCGAGCACCGCCGTCGGCAGCAGGGTGTCCGAGAGCTTGGCCAGGGCGTTGGCGACCAGGGTCGGCGGTTCGGCCGGCATCAGCGTCAAGGCGAAGACGAGGGCGACGAAGGGCGGGAAGCGAACCAGCTTGCGCAGCATCATGGCCGGCGTCGGTCGGGCATCGCCGCCATCCCGCGCCAGGATCCACAGGCCCCAGGTGGTCAGGATCAGGAAGGAACCGAACTGGTCGTAGATCACCGCATGGGCCAGCGCATCGTGGCCGAGCAGGGCTTCGGTCAGCGGGTAACCGAGGAAGGAGGTGTTGCCGAGCGGCACGCACAGCAGCAGCACGGCGCGTTCTTCGTCGCGGAGCTTCAAGGCGCGCGCCAGCGGCAGGATCAGGGCGACGCTCAGCGCCAGCACCAGCCAGGGAACGAGGGCGACCAGGGCGAGGTCGGCGTCGAACTCGAGCTTCGGCACGAAGCGTAGCACCGCGGCCGGCAGGCACAGGTACAGGGCGAACTGGTT
>CALMWD010000193.1 GCA_937873105.1 uncultured Rhodanobacteraceae bacterium | reverse complement strand
GACAGCGGATCGGTCCGGCTGGCGAGTTCGGCGCGTTGCGCGACCGCGCGCAACTCGCGGGTGCGTTCGTCGACGAGGGCCTGCAGGACGAGCGCACGGCGGCGATACTGGGCGGCCGAGAGGCGCACCAGCAGGAAGCCGAGCACGGCGACCAGCAACAGCATGGCGAGCGCGAACCACCCGGTCTGCCACCAGGCGGGATCGACCGTCACCGCCATGCGCGTGGGCGCGCTGCTGGCGTCGCCGACCCGGTTGCGGGCGCGCAGTTCGAGCACGTACTGGCCGGGCCACAGGTTGCTGAAGCTGGCGATGCGATGCTCGGCATCGGCCTCGGTCCACTGCTCGCTTTCGCCGAGCAGCCGGTATTCGTAGCGATTCGCCTGCGGCGCGGCGAAATCCGTGGTGCCGAACTCGACGCTGAAGCGGCGCTGCCCGCTGGCCAGGCGCAGCCCGCGCTCGACCCGCGCCAGCGGCTGCTCGCGACCGTCGACAGTCAGCCCGGACAGGATCACGCGCGGATCCTCGCGCCAGGGCAGGAACCGCTCCGGCGCCACCATCGCCAGTCCGGTCGACCCGCCGAACAGCAGGTGGCCGTCGCGGGTGCGCGCCGCCGAACCGATCCAGTGCGCGCCGATGTCCATGCCGTCAGCGCGATGCAGGGCGTAGATCGTCATCGCCTCCGGATCGAACACGTAGAGCGGCGACCAGATGCGTCCCTGCGCGTCTTCCTGCAGGCTGCCGCCGAGCGCCTGCCCGGCCATGCCGAGGCGCTCGGACACGTCCTCGAAGCGTTCGCCACCGTCGTCGCCGCGCAGCAGCCGCTGCAGGCCCTTGGCGGTGTCCACCCAGAGACGTCCGCGGGCATCGACGAGCACGCTGGCGACGTGGTCGCTGACCAGTCCGCGCGCCGTGTCGGCGCGATGGCTGAGGACTTCGCTGCCCGGCTCGACCGCATACAGTCCGCCCGACGTGGCGATCCACAGGCGGCCATCCTCCTCCTCGTCGATGCCGTTGATGCGCACCTGCGGCGCATGTCCGGCCGTGTCGAGCAAGGCGACGAAGCGGTCGGCCGCGGGATCGAAGCGCAGCAGGCCGTCGCCGGTGCCGACCCAGAGGCGGCCGTCGCGGGCGGCGTACAGGTATTCGACCTGCAGCGTCGGCAGGCCGTGTTCGCGGCCGTAGCGGCGAAAGCCGTCGGCGCCGGGATCGAGCCGATGCACGCCGGACTGGTAGGTGCCGACCCAGAGCCGGCCCTGCGCGTCTTCGGCCAGGCCGCTGACCACGCCGCTGGCCAGGGCGCGCGGATCGGACGGATCGGGACGAAAGCCGCCGACCACGCCCCGGCGACGGTCGATGATGTCGATGCCGTTGCCGGTGGTGCCGACCAGGACGCTGCCGTCGGCCCGTTCGAGGATGCGCAGCACGCTCGGATGGCTGAGCCGGTGCGGATGCGTCGGACTGTGCCGCAACAGGCGAATGGCCTGGTTGCGCGGATTGTGCCGCTGCAGGCCGCCGCCCCAGGCGCCCACCCAGAGCAGGCCGCTGCGGTCGACCGCCAGCACCCCGAGGGCGTCGAACGACAGCCCCGACGGGATGGCCGGATCGTGGCGCAGCAGATGGCGCACCGAACCCTGCTCGCGGTCGACGATGGTGACGCCCTCGGAGAATCGGCTGAACCAGATCTCGTCGGCCGAGGGCTGGGCGATGGCGTTGACCCAGCCCTGCGACAAGGCTTCGGCCTGCGGATGTTCGCGGCCGATCCAGAGCAGGCGGCCGCTGCCCGGATCGAGACGGGCGGCCCCATGTTCGCGCGTGCCGACCCACAACTGGCCGCCGCTGTCCTCGAACAGGGTCGAGATGTCCTTGCCGGCCAGGGCCGGGCTGCCCTGGGTCTGGAAACGCTCCACCGCGGCGCTGCCCGCGCGCACCCGCGCCAGTCCATCGCGGGTCCCGATCCAGAGGTGCCCGGCGCGATCGAACAGCAGGCTCTGGACGCGAAGGTCGGGGCCGGGCACGCGATCCGCACGTTCGCCGAGCCAGGACCGGAAGGCGCCGCTGTCGGGATCGTGGCGAACCAGGCCGACATCGGCGGCGATCCAGACCGCGCCGTCGGGCGCGACCGCGATCGTATGGATCGGTCCCGGGCCGATGCCGTCGCTGCGTCCCGGCTCGTGGCGATGGCGCGTGAAGCGGTCGCGTTCGGGATCGAACACCGACACGCCGTCGGCTTCGGTGCCGACCCAGACGCGACCGCGCGCGTCCACCGCCAGCGATTGAACGAAATCGCCGGATAGCGACGTCGGATCGCGCGGATCGTGCACGAAGCGGCGGAAACGATAACCGTCGAAGCGCAGCAGGCCGTTCTGGGTGCCGATCCAGAACAGGCCCGACGGCGCCTGCACGATGCGCGTGACCACGCCGTAGGGGATGTCGTCGGCGCTGCCGACCGCCTCGAACAGGCGATCGCCGAAGTCGAAGTCGCGCACGTCCTGCGCCGACGCCAGGCCGGCGGCGCACACGAGGAGGCAACCCAGGCGCGGCAGCCATGCCCAACCGCCGGCGAACATCCTCCACACCCCGCGCCCGACCATCGACACCCCCGGATCCACGGGCCGCGCCCCGCGACGACCCAACCGGCCAAGGCTAACCGCCGGCCCATCGGGCATCCAGCGGCGAAATGTCAAGAATGCGTGGTGCCGGCCAGGTAGCGCGCGCGCTTCTTCGGCGTGACGCGATCGAGGTCGACCAGGACCAGGCCGTCGACCGCGTGGGCGAAATCGGGGTCGGTACCGAAGGCCAGGAAGCGGGCGCCGCCGGGTTCGCACAGCTCGGTGTATTGCTTGTACAGCGTCGGCACGCGCGCGCCGAGCGCCGCCAGGTTATCGCGCAGCACGCGCATCGCGGCCTCGGCATCGAGGTCGTCGAACATCGCCGCCAGCGTCTCCGCCGCGAACGGCCGGCGCGACACCGCCAGCGGGCGCGGCTCGCCATGGAAGCGCTGGTAATAGGCGACCAGCAGGGCGCGCGCCGTCGCCGACAGCTCGGCGCTGATCGAGACCGGACCGAACAGCCGTCGCACCTCGGGGTGCGCGCGCAGGTAGGCGCCGATGCCGAGCCACAGATAGTCGAGGCTGCGCGAACTCCAGTATTTCGGCTGCACGAAGCTGCGCCCGAGCTCCATCGCGCCGTCGAGCTGCGCCACCAGCTCGGCGGAAAAGTCGAAGAGGCTGGTGGTGTACAGGCCGGAAAGCCCGTGCTGGGCGAGGATCGGAGCGCAGCGCCCGATGCGGTATGCGCCGGCGCCCTCCAAACGC
>CALMWD010000192.1 GCA_937873105.1 uncultured Rhodanobacteraceae bacterium | reverse complement strand
TGCCGGGCTGGCGGCCTCCCGGCGGGCATCCTGCACGATGCGCACGCGCCGCGAGGCGCATTTCCGCGTCGGTCGGCGCTGGCACGAATCCTGTTCCCGATGTCGCGATGGAACCCGCGCCCATTCCGCATCCGACCGCGAACCGTTACGGTATGGCCTCGATCTCACGACCTGGGCCCCGGGTGGACGCGGAATCCCGACGTATCGACGAGGCATTGGCGCGGCTGGCGCGCAGCACGCGCATCCGGCTGTACCTGTTCGGCGCGCTCGGCCTGCTGCTGCTGGCCGCAGTCGGCGTCACCGCCACCCTGCAGGCGCGCGAGGGCAACCGGCTGCGCGCCGAACAGGAACAGGTCCGCGCCACGCAACTGCTGCTCAGCGCCTTCGGGCGGCTGAGCTTCCAGATGGAATCGGGGCAGCGCGGCTACCTGCTCTCGGAACGGGCCGAATACCTCGACCAGTACAACCAGGCGCGCCGCGACCTCGATCCGCTGCTGGCGCGCATCGACGCCGAGACCGACCCGCAGGCGCGCGAGCGCTTCGCGCGGTTGCGCGACCTGCTGGAACCGAAGCGCGTCGAGATGGAGATGTCGGTCTCGACTGCGCGCGAACAGGGCTTCGAGGCCGCGCGCCGGTTCTTCGCCACAGGCTTCGGCCGCGAGCTGATGGACGCGCTGCAGGACGAGATCCTGACCTTCCGCGGCGAACTCAATCTGCGCGCCAACCGGCTCGACGCCGCGCAACGCGAGAGCAGCCTGATGCGCGATCTCTCGCTCGGCTCGCTGCTGCTGCTGGCTCTGGTCGCCGCGGTCGCGGCCCTGGTGGTGCTGAACCGCTACGTGCAGGCGCTGGAGAGCGAACGCCGGGTGCGCCGCGAGGCCGAGCGCGCCTCGCGCGAAAGCCGCGAGAAGAGCCATTTCCTCGCGCACATGAGCCACGAGATCCGCACCCCGATGAACGCGATCTTCGGCTTCGCGCAATTGCTCGACGACCTGGTCGCGGACGAGCGCCAGCGTTCCTACGTGCGCGCCATCGCGCAGAGCGGCGAGGCCCTGCTCGCCCTGATCAACGACCTGCTCGACCTGTCCAAGATCGAGGCCGGGCGGCTCGACCTGCATCCGCAACCGACCGACCTGCGCGCCCTGCTCGGCGACGCCATGGCCATGTTCGCGCCGCAGGCCGCCGAACGCGGCCTGGCGCTGCGCACCGCGATCGATGCCGATCTTCCGCCGGCCCTGCTGGTCGACGCGCTGCGCCTGCGCCAGATCGTCGTCAACCTGGTCGGCAACGCGCTGAAGCACACCCAGGAAGGCTCGGTGAAGCTGACCGCGCAGGCGCAAGCCGACCCCGACGGCGACACCGTCGTGCTGATCCTGGAGGTGAGCGACACCGGTGCCGGCATCGCCCCGTCCCAGCAGGCCGCGATCTTCGAACCCTTCGTGCAGGCGCACGTGCCCGAGGCCGAACGCACCGGCACCGGGCTCGGCCTCGCGATCGTCAGGCAACTGGTCGAACGCATGGGCGGACGCATCGAGCTGCATTCGGAACTCGGGCGCGGCAGCCGCTTCCGGGTCCGGTTGCCGGCGATCCCGCGCGCCGCGGCGCCCGAGGCCGCAACGGCGGCCGAAGCGCCGTCGTTGCACGACCTGCCGCCGCTGCGCGTGCTGGTCGTCGACGACATCGAGCTGAACCGGCGCCTGATCGAAGACTGGTTCGCCGGCAGCCACCACGAGGTCCGCGCCGCCGCCGGCGGCCTCGAAGGCGTGGCGATGGCGCAGTCGCTGCGACCGGACGTGGTGCTGATGGACATCCGCATGCCCGACCTCGACGGCCTGGCCGCACTGCAGCGCATCCGCGCCGTGCCGGAACTGGCGCAGACGCGGGTGCTGGCGGTGACCGCCTCCAGCCTGCTCGGCGAAGAACACGAGCTGCGCCGCCACTTCGACGGCTACCTGCGCAAGCCGCTGCGACGCGAATCCCTGTGCCTGGCGATCGCGGCCGCGATCGGGCACGCGCCCGAGGCCCTCGCCCGCGACCCGGCCGACACGCCCGAGGCGACGCGCGAAGACGAACGCGGCGACAGGTTCGACGAAGCGCTGGCGCCGCTGCGCACGGCGGTCGCGCAGGCGCTGGCGACCATGTCGACCGACGACATCGGGCGCGTGCTGGACACGGCGCGCCCCTTGCCGGACGAGGCGCAGCCGG
>CALMWD010000191.1 GCA_937873105.1 uncultured Rhodanobacteraceae bacterium | reverse complement strand
ACGCACAGCGAGAGCGCGAAGCCGCGGATCGGGCCGGAACCGAACGAGAACAGCGCGATGCCGCCGAGCAGGGCGGTGATGTTGGCGTCGAGAATCGTGCCCGAGGCCTTCTCGTAGCCGATCGCGATGCTGGCGAGCGGCGACGTGCCAGCACGAACTTCCTCGCGGATACGTTCGTTGATGAGCACGTTCGCGTCCACCGACATGCCGACGGTCAGGGCGATGCCGGCGAGGCCGGGCAGGGTCAGGGTGGCGCCGAACAGCGACATCACCGCGACCACCAGCAGCAGGTTCAGCAGCACCGACAGGTTGGTGACGACGCCGAACATCTTGTAGTAGACGACGAAGAAGGCCATCACGAACAGGAACGAATAGAACACCGCCTTGATGCCGGCCTCGATGTTGTCCTTGCCGAGGCTCGGTCCGATGATGCGTTCCTCGACGATGTCGATCGGCGCCGACAGCGAACCGGCGCGCAGCAGCAGGGCCAGTTCGTCGGCCTCCGACTTTTCCAGGCCGGTGGTCTGGAAGTGCTTGCCGAAGGGTTCGCGGATGTTGGCGATGCTGATCACCTCTTCCTTCATGCGCGCGGTGCGGACTTCCTTGCCGTCGACGATCTTGGTCTCGGGGATGCGCTCGATGTAGACGACGGCGAGCGGACGGCCGACGTTTTCCTCGGTGGCGCGCAGCATCTTCTGGCCGCCGGCGTCGTTGAGGCGGATCGACACGGCGGGCGTGCCGCTGTCGGGATCGATGGTGCTGGTCGCGGCGACGATCTCGTCGCCCTGGGCGATGACGCGGCGGCTGAGCAGGACCGGCGAACCGTCGCGGGTGAAGTACAGCTTCGAGCCGGCCGGCGCGCGCCCGGTCTGCAGCACGTCCTGGATGCGGCCGGCGTTCTCGATGTCGGACAGGCGGTATTCCAGGGTCGCCGTGGCGCCGAGGATCTTCTTGGCCGCCGCGGTGTCCTGCACGCCCGGCAGCTGCACCGCGATGCGCGACGCGCCCTGGCGCTGGATCACCGGCTCGGCCACGCCGAGCGCATTGATGCGGTTGCGCAGGGTCGACAGGTTCTGCTCGATCACCTGGTCCATCGCGGCGATGCGCGATTCCTCGGGCACCTTGACCGAGAGCGGGAAGCTTTCGGCCGATCCCGGCTGGTCGAGGATCTGGGCATTGGCCGCGATCAGGACGATTTCGCCGGCGGCCTTCTTGCGGTCTTCCTCGCTGCGCAGCGTCACCAGCACGCCGTCGCCCGAGCGCACCGCGGTGCCGCGGATGTTCTTGTCGCGCAGCGCCGTCTTGATGTCGTCGACCAGGCGCTCATCGGCCGCTTCGACCACGGACTTGCGGTCCACTTCCATCAGGAAGTGCACGCCGCCCTGCAGGTCGAGGCCGAGCGTCATCGGCTTGGCGCCGAAGGCCGAGAGCCAGTCCGGCACGGTGGAAGCGAGGTTCAGCGCGACCGTGTAGTTCTCGCCGAGCGAGTTGCGCAGCAGTTCGGAGGCGGCCAGCTGCTTCTCGTCGCTGACGAGGCGGACGAGCAGGCGCTTGTCCTCGATCTCGATCGACTTGAAGGCGATCTTGGCGCGTTCCAGGTCGCCCTGGACCTTCTCGCGGATCGTGTCGTCGAGCACGGCGTTGCGACTGGCCGAAACCTGCACCGCCGGGTCCTGGCGGTAGACGTTCGGCAGCGAGTAGAGCAGGCCGAAGACCAGCACCACGAAGATGACGGTCTTCTTCCACAGTGGGTAATCGAGGGTCATGAGGTTGTCCCTGTGGGTGGTGCGGCTCAGGCCGCCTTGATCGTGCCCTTGGGCAGCACGGCGGTGATCGCGTGCTTCTGCACCTTGATCTCGAGACGATCGGCGATCTCGATGGTGACGAAGGCGTCGCTGATGTCGGTGACGCGGCCGAGGATGCCGCCCGAGGTCACGACCTCGTCGCCCTTGGCCAATGCGCCGAGCATGTTGCGATGCTCCTTGGCGCGCTTCATCTGCGGGCGGATGGCGATGAAGTAGAAGATCGCGAAGAACACGACCATCATGATCAGCGGCGAAATCGGGTCGGCAGCGGCACCGCCCGCCGCCTGGGCGTGGGCGTCGGAAATCAGGAAGCTCATGGGTCTCTTCTCGTTGGGAGCACCGGACGTGGGGACGTTCCGGCACAAAAAAAGGCGCCGGATTATGCCACAGGCGCCGCGGCCGGGAGGCCGCTCCCACAAAAGCCCTCGGAACCCAATCCATTGCCGCTCTTGTAGGAGCGGCCTCCAGGCCGCGATGCTCTACGGTTCAAACCGCGTCCGCACCCAGATTGATCAGGCGTTCCAGATTGTCGGCCAGGCGGCCGACTTCCTCGACCAGGGCATCGACCTCGGCCGCGTCCAGGCCGTCGTAGGGGCGGTTTTCGCACAGGTGCAGGTAGGGCACGCCGTCGAGGTCGCCGACCGCGAGGTAGCCGACGCGCTGTTCCCAGTTGAAGCGCAGCGAACGCGTGGCGTCCGACTTCGCGAGCGGCGCGATCGGCGTCGAGATGCGCAGGTAGCGGCGACCGGATTCGGTCTCGAGGTCGCCGAGGAAGATGCCCTGGCGGCGCTCGTCGTCGATGTCGAGGTCGAAGCCGATCTGGTAGGGCTCGCTGGCGGTGAGGGCGAATCGCGCGCCGAGGTGGGCGCGGACGTCTTCGAAACTGCGCATGGTCGTTCTCCAATCCGATGCGCTTATGCTAACGCCGTGGGCAACGACGCCGCCATCGCCGCCATTCTCGACACCGTGCGCCGCATTCCCGCGGGGCGCGTGACCAGTTATGGCGAAGTCGCCGCCCGCGCCGGCCTCAAGGGCCGCGCCCGCATGGTCGGCCGCGTCCTCGGCCTCGCCCCCGACGATGATCCGGTGCCCTGGTTCCGCGTGCTCAAGTCCGACGGCCGCATCGCCTTTCCCGTCGGCAGCGACGCGTTCAAGGAACAGGCCAAACGCCTGCGCAAGGAAGGCGTGAAGGTGTCGCGCGATGGCCGCGTCGATCTCGCCGCTTTCGGCTGGTCGCACGAACAATCACTCGACGAACTCCTATGGGGCTCTGGATGAGCTTGCGCCCGATACGGCTCGTGGCGCGATGCACCCAAGATCTTGAAATTGCCGATTGCGGCGGCGGGGCGCCGACACCGTTGCGGGCCGATGACCGAAGGACCTGGTCTGGGGACAGTGCGTGGCGGACGGCGATATGCTGTCTACGGCTTTTTCGTTTCCGCAGGCATGACTCCAAGCAACGCCGAATTGCGCCCGCGCGCCGTGGTGCCGCTGCTCGCCGCCCTGGCGATGTTCGGGCCGTTCACCATCGACACCTTCTTTCCCGCCTTCGCGGAAGTGGCGGCGAGCCTGCATGCCAATCCGTGGCAGATGCAGCAGACGATCAGCGCCTACCTGCTCGGTTACGCGCTGATGTCCTTCGTGCACGGACCGATGTCGGATGCCTACGGTCGCCGCATCGTCATCCTCGGCGGCGTCGCCAGCTACATCGTGGCCTCGGTCGTCTGCACCATCGCGCCGAACATCGAGACCTTGCTGCTCGCGCGGTTCTGGCAGGGCTGCTCGACCGGGGCCGGGATGATCGTCGGGCGCGCCATCATCCGCGACCGCTTCCATGGCGGCGACGCGCAACGGGTGATGGCCTGGGTGTCGATGCTGTTCGGCATCGCGCCGGCGCTGGCGCCGCTGTTCGGCGCGCTGATCCACAGCGTCGCGAGCTGGCGCGCGATCTTCGCCTTCATGGTCGTCTACGGTGCGCTGATCCTCTGGGCCTGCCTGCGCGTGCTGCCGGAAACCCATCCGCCGGCGCGACGGGTGCCGTTGCGGCCGCTGTCCCTGCTCGCCACCTATCGGCGCATCGCCATGGACCGCGCCTTCATGCTCTGGGTCGGCGCCACCGGCCTGTTCTTCGGCGGACAGTTCATCTACATCAGTTCGGCGCCAGTCTTCATCGAACGCTTCCTGGCGCTCGGCGACTTCGGCTACGCCTGGTACTTCGTGCCGACGATCGCCGGCATGACCGCGGGATCGGCGCTGTCGGCGCGCCTCGCCGCGCAGACCAGCCCGTCGCGCTGCGCCAACATCGGGCTGCTGGTGATGATCGCCGGTCAGGCCATCAACCTGGCCTACAACGCCGTGGCCGAGCGTCCGGACATTCCCTGGGCGGTCCTGCCCTTCGCGTTGTACGGCTGCGGCGTGTCGCTGGCGACGCCGCCGATCAATGTCGCGACGCTGGACCGCCATCCCCTGCATCGCGGCGCCGCGGCCTCGGTGCAGTCGGCGCTGTGGAGCCTGATGATGGTCTTCGTTTCCGGCTTCGCCGCACCGCTGGTGCACGACACGCCGATGCACCTGGCGCTGGCGTCGTTCGGGTTCTGGATCGCCGGCGCGCTCTGCCTGTGGCTTGGGCCGCGGATCGTCTTCCTGCACGCGCCGACGCGCGAGGATGCGGCAGAATCGGAACTCGAGGAACCGGTCTGAGGAGGACTGCCATGGCCGACGCGACGCTGATCGTCGAACCGAAACGCAGCGAGATCGCGCCCGGCGTGGCCGTGCTGCGCGCCTTGCCGACGCGGGCGCGACGCCTGGTCGGCGCCTGGTGCTTCCTCGATCACTTCGGTCCGGTCGAGGGCGCGGCGATGCGCGCCTTCGATGTCGGCGTGCATCCGCACATCGGCCTGCAGACCGCGACCTGGCTGTTCGACGGCGCGCTGCTGCATCGCGATTCGCTGGGGTCGGCGCAACCGATCCGCGCCGGCGAACTGAACCTGATGACGGCCGGGAGCGGCATCGCCCACAGCGAGCACCTCGGCGCCGACGCGCGATGTCTGCACGGCCTGCAGTTCTGGATCGCGCTGCCGGAGGCGGCGCGCGCGATCGCGCCGCGCTTCGAGCATCACGCCGGGTTGCCGCAGTGGCGCGAGGGCGGCGTGTCGATGCGGCTCTTCATCGGCGAATACGCCGGACGGCAGTCGCCGGCGCGCACGCACTCGCCGTTGCTCGGGCTGGAGCTGCACGCGTCCGCGGCGGCGGCGCTCGAGCTGCCGCTCGATCCCGGCTTCGAACACGCCCTGTATCTCGCGTCCGGCCATGCCCGCTGCGACGGCGTCGAGGTGTCGGCGCAACGTCTGCTCGTGTTGCGCGAGGCCGCGCCCGTCGCCCGTCTCGAATTCGCCGCCGGCAGTTGCGCGGTATTGATCGGCGGCGCGCCGTTCGCCGAAGCCCCGCTGATGTGGTGGAACTTCGTCGCCCGAGACCGCGACGAGATCGCCGCAGCGCGCGAGGACTGGATGGCGCGGCGACGCTTCGGCGACGTGCCCGAAGGCGGGGCGCGCATCGACGCGCCGCCCTTCGACCTGCGCCTGCGTGCCGGCGGGCGGTGACGATGCGCGCCCGGCTTGAGCTGGCCTGGACGGCGCTGCGGCAGGCGCTGCGCGCGTTGCGGCGTGCGCCGGGATTCACCGCGACCGCGCTCGTCGCGCTGGTGCTCGGGCTGGCCTCGGCCGGTTCGATGTTCGCCATCGTGTACGGCGTGTTGCTGGCGCCCCTGCCTTACGGCGATTCGGAACGCCTCGTCGATGTGGGACTGCAGTCGGCCGATGGTCAGCGCATCCAGCAGCCGCCTGCGGCCTACCTGACCTATCGGGCGCTGGCGGATCGGCTCGACGGCATCGGGTTCCACCGCAGCGGCAACGCCATCATCGGCGACGAAGGCGAATCGGTCGAGCGCGTCGCCGCGACCTGGGTCACGGCGTCGACCTTTCCGCTGCTGCGCGTGAATCCGTTGCTCGGCCGCAGCTTCAATGCCGACGAGGAGCGCCGCGACGGTCCGCAGGCGGTGATCCTGAGCGCGTCCGAATGGCGGATCCGGTTCCATGCCGCGTCCGATGTCATCGGACGGACGCTCGTGGTCAACAGCGTGCCGCGCGTGATCGTCGGGGTGATGCCCGAAGGTTTTGCCTTCCCCTCGGCCGACGCCCGCATCTGGCTGCCGGTGCGCACCCACGGCGACGCGCTGGTGGGCGAGTTCCTGTTTTCCGGCGTGGCGCGACTGGCGCCGGGGGTGTCGGCGGCCGAGGCCGAAGCGCAACTCGCGGCCGTTCTGCCGCAGATGGCGGTGTCCGCGCCGCGCCTCGCGTCCGGGGCTTCGACCGCCAGCTGGTTTGCCGAAGTGCGGCCGCGTCCGGTGGTCACGCCGTTGCGCGAGCACATCACGGGGCGCTTCGCGAACACCCTGCGCCTCGTCGCGTCGGCGGCCGTGCTGGTGCTGCTGGTCGCCTGGGCCAATGTCGCGAATCTCGTGCTGATTCGCGCCGAGGCCCGCACCGCCGAGTTCGGGTTGCGTGCGGCCTTGGGCGCAAGTCGGTTCCGCACGGCCGCGCATTGGCTCGCGGAGTCGCTGTGGCTCGGGTTTCTGGCCGGGGCGATCGCCCTGGTCCTGATCGCGATCGCGCTGCGCCTGTTCGCGACGATGGGACCGCAGGCGTTGCCGAGAATGGCCGAACTCGGCCTGGGCTGGGCGACGCTCGGGTTCGTCGCGCTGGCTGCGCTGACGGGTGCGTTGCTGTGCGCCGCGGTGTCGATGCTGCGCATTCGCGCGGCGCACGCGGCGCCCGATCTGCGCGGCGGCAGCCGGATGAGCTCGGGCGGGCGCGGCCGCCAGCGGCTGCGCGACGTCGTCGCGGCATTGCAGATCGCCCTGGCCTTCGCGGTCGCGGTCGGCGCCTTGCTGCTGGCGCGCACGGCGTACCGACTGGATGCCGTGGAACCCGGTTTCGAGGCCGAAGGCGTGACCCTGGTGCGCACCGGATTGCCCATGGCCCGCTACGACGATGCGTCCGCGACGGCGTTTTATGCCCGCCTGGGCGAACGCACCGCGCAGTTGCCGTCGGTGCGCGCGGCCGGCGTGGTCTCGAGCGCGCCGCTCGAGGGCCGCGACGCCGTGAACTTGACCTTCGCTCTCGACGGCGGCGGGCAGACCTTGCCCCTGCCGGTCAACGTCGCCGATGCCGGCTACTTCCACGCGATGCGGATTCCGCTGCTGGCCGGTCGCGGTTTGCGGTCCGGCGACCTGGAAGACGGTCGCAACGTCCTGGTCAGCCAGCGCGCCGCGGCGATGCTGTTCGGAGACGCCGATGTCGGCAGCATCGTCGGAAAAACGCTGGCCCTGGCCTCGTCGGACCTGCGCTACACCGTGGTGGGCGTGGTTGGCGACGTGCATGCGCAGAGCCTGGCGCTGCCGCCGACGGCGATGCTCTACCGGCCGCAGCGGGTGCCGAGTGAGCCGTTGCGCGAGCCCGGCGCGCGCGGCGGGATGGTGCTCGCGGTTCGTAGCGAGGTCGCGGCGGACGCCGTGTTGCCGGCGATCCGCGAGATCTTGCGCGACCTCGATCCCGGCATCCCGATCTTCAGCGTCGAACCGATGAGCGAGGTGCTCGGCCGTTCGCAGGCGCAGTGGTCGCTGGCCCTGGCGCTCACCGTCGCGGCTGCGGCGGTCGCTGCGGTGCTGGGCATGATCGGCTTGTACGGGGTGATGGCGTATTGGGTGGCGCTGCGCCGGCGCGAGTTCGGCATCCGCGTCGCGCTCGGCGCGAGCGCAGGCACGATCGCGCGTGCCGTGGTGGCGCGCGGACTGCTGCTCGGCGTCCTGGGCGTCGGCGCCGGATTCTTCCTGTACGCCCTCGGCGCGCCCCTGCTGCGCGCCTTGCTGTACGGGGTGACGGCGTACGATCCCGCGACGCTCGCAGCGGCGGCACTGCTCGTCGTCGGCCTGGCGATGACGGCGAGCGCGCTGCCCGCGCGGCGCGCGGCCAGCCTCGACCCGGCGGAAGCGTTGCGCGCCGAATGAACGAAAAACGGGCCGAAGCCCGTTTTCCGTTCGCATCGAACCGAGGTGGAGATCAGGCCGCCGGCGGCGTCCACGAGCACTGCTGGCCCTGGTTCTTTTCCTTCAGCCAGGCGTGCAGCGGGGCGAAGTAGTCGAGGATGGCGCTGGCGTCCATCTGCTCGGTGCCGGTGAGCTCCTTCAACGTGGCCGGCCACGGCTGGCCCTGGCCCTTCTGCAGCATGGCCCAGAAGCGCTTGCCGGCTTCCTTGTTGCCGTAGATCGAGCACTCGTTGAGCGGGCCCTGGTGGCCGGCGGCGTCGCACAGCGCCTTGTGGAACTGGAACTGCAGGATATGCGCGAGGAAGTAGCGCGTGTACGGCGTATTGCCCGGCACGTGGTACTTCGCGCCCGGGTCGAAGTGGGCCTCGGAGCGCGCGACGGGCGGGGCG
>CALMWD010000190.1 GCA_937873105.1 uncultured Rhodanobacteraceae bacterium | reverse complement strand
ACCTGTTCACCTAGAACCCGGTCGACAATCGGGGCGATGTCCGCGATCTTCATCAAAGGATTCGTCGGCGTCTCGACGAGGAGCGCGCGCGTCGTCGGACGGAATGCGTTTTCGGCCATCGACGGATCGGAGCAGTCGATGAAGCTGGCCGTGATCGGCGAACACGTCGATTCCTTCGCGACCCTGTCGGCGCTGCGCCACTGCGGCGTCGAATACGCCCAGGGCCACTGGCTCGGCGCGCCGCGCCGCCTCGCCGGACTCGACCTCGCGGCCCTGCTGCCGCGCTGAGCATGGCCGGCGATCGCAGGCTGCGCGTCGCGGTCGGACTGTTCGTCCTGCTCGCGGCCGCCAGCCTGGTCGGACCCTGGCTGCGGCCCTTCGACGCCTGGCACACGGATTGGGCGCAGTTGCAGATCGCGCCTGGCCTCGCCCATGGCCACTGGCTCGGTTCCGATGCGATCGGTCGCGACGTGTTCGTGCGCACTCTGCTGGCGGGGCGGGTCTCGCTGCTGCTCGGTTTCGGCGCAGGCCTGGTTGCGCTGCTGTTCGGACTTGCCTACGGCGCCCTGGCCGGCACGCTCGGAGGCGGCGCGGAACGGGCGATGATGCGTGCGCTCGATGTCGTGTCGGCGCTGCCCTTCCTGCTGATCGTGGTCCTGCTGCTGACCCTGTTCGGGCGCAGCGCCGTGCTGCTGGTGCTGGCCGTCGGGGCCTATGCCTGCATCGACCTCGCGCGCATGCTGCGCGCCGAAGCCGCACGCTTGCGCGTCCTGCCCTTCGTGCAGGCGGCGCGCGCGCTCGGGGCCGGACCGTGGTGGCTGCTGACGCGGCACATCGGGCCGAACCAGCTCGGTTTCGCCTTCGTCTACCTCAGCCTCGCGGTGCCGCAGGCCATCCTCGTCGAATCCTTCCTGAGCTTCCTCGGCCTCGGCCTCGACGAGCCCTCGGTCAGCCTCGGCGGCCTGCTCGCCGAGGGCGTGCAGGAACTCGAGGATGCGCCCTGGGTCCTGCTGGCGCCGGCGACCTTCCTGGCCTTGCTGCTGATCGCCTTCACCCTGCTCGGCGACGCCTTGCGTGCGCGCCTGGCGGTACGTTCGGCATGAACGCGCCGCTGCTGTCGGCGCATGCCCTGCGGATCGGATATCGCGACGGTCCCGACGTGCTGCACGAGGTCGGCTTCGATCTCGCGGCCGGGGAGTGCCTGGCCGTGCTCGGCGAATCCGGCAGCGGCAAGTCGACGATCGCGCGAGCCCTGATCGGACTGCTGCCGAAGGGCACGCGATGCGCGGGCGAGCTGCGCTTCGACGGTGCCCCGCTCGATGCTGCGCGCATCGCCGCGTGCCGCGGCCGTGACATCGCGATGGTGTTCCAGGACGCCGCGGCCAGCCTGCATCCGCTGCGGCGCATCGGCGCGCAGCTCGACGAAGCCCTGCGTCGTGCCGGCAACGCCTGCGCCGTCGTCGCGGCCCTGCGCGAGGTCGGGCTCGACGATGCCCCGGTCTTGGCCGCGCGTTATCCGCACGAACTCTCCGGCGGACAACGCCAGCGCGTGATGATCGCGCTGGCGCTGGCGTCGTCGCCGCGCCTGCTGATCGCCGACGAAGTCACCGCCGCGCTCGATCCGCTGGCCGCGGCCGGCGTGCTCGATCTGCTCGACCGCCTGCGTCGCGAGCGTGGCCTGTCGCTGCTGTTCATCAGCCACGACCTGCACGCGGTGCGGCGCATCGCCGACCGCGTGCTGTTGTTGCGCGCCGGTCGCGTCGACGCGAGCGCCGACCGGGAGACGTTCTTCGCCGCCGCACCGAGCGAGGCCGCGCGCGACTTGCTGGCGGCGGCCAGGCGCGGCGAGGCTCCGCCCGCGGTGATCGGCGAACCGATCCTGCAGGTCGTCGCCTTGCAGGCCGACTACGCCCGGCGCCCGGCCCTGCGCGAGGTGTCGTTCGTGTTGCCGCGGGGTGCGGCGCTCGGCGTCGTCGGCGCCTCGGGCAGCGGCAAGTCGACGCTGGCGCGCGTGCTGCTGGCCTTGCAGCGCGGACATGCGCAAACGCTCCGCGTCGCCGGCGCCGATCCGTTCCTGCTGACGGGCTCCGCCCGCAAGGCCTGGCGGCGCCGCGTGCAGATCGTGTTCCAGGATCCGGGCAGCGCGCTCGATCCGCGCTTCAGCGTCGCCGACAGCCTGCGCGAACCGTTGCGCCTGCATGGCCTCGGCGATGTCGCCGCGCAGCGCGCGACGGTCGGCGAACTGCTCGCCGCGGTGCGGCTCGACGTGGCGCTTGCGGATCGACGGCCGCACGCGTTGTCGGGCGGGCAGAAGCAGCGCGTCGCGATCGCGCGCGCCTTGGCCCTGGACCCCGAGGTTCTGGTTTGCGACGAGGCGGTGTCGGCGCTGGACCTGTCGGTGCAGGCCGGCATCCTCGACCTGTTGCGCGACCTGCAGCGCAGCCGCGGCCTGAGCCTGGTCTTCGTCTCGCACGACCTCGAGGCCGTGCGCGCGCTCTGCGACCGCGTACTGGTGCTGGAAGGCGGACGCGTGGTCGAGCAGGGCGACACCCGCAGCGTATTCGCGCACCCGCAGCACGCGCATACCCGCGCCTTGCTCGCGGCTTCAGGCCTGGGGCCGACGTAGCCGGGTCGACGCCGGATTGACCGTCGGCGACTGCCGCAGATGCCGCTCCAGGCGCGCGCCGGCATCGCGGCACAGCTTGCGCAGGCGCAGGCCTTGCAGGGTCTGCGCCAGCAGGTTCGGTGCGCGCGGCGACTCGATCGCCAGGCTCAGCGTCGTTGCCGTCTCGTCGCCGCGCACGCGCAGGTCGACCAGGACGCGACCGCTCGGCAACAGCATCGACAAGACGATGCGTCGCCCCGGCTTGTAGGCGATCACGTGCACGCCGGCGCGCTCCGGCCCCAAGCTCAACAGGGCGGCGTCGCCGGCGCCGTACACGCCTGGCGGCAAGGCATCGATGCCGGTCGCACCGGGCCACCAGTCGGCGAGACGGGCCAGGTTGCGCAGGCCGTCGAACACGCGGTTCGAAGCGAACGGCAACGGAATCCGGGACTGCGCGCAGAGCACGGCTTCCGGGCAGGCGGCATGAATCGTGCTGCGTTCTTCAGGCCGGGGCGCGGGCGCCGCGGCCGGTCCCGGGGACGAGGAGCATTCGAGGCGCTGTGTCATCAATGATGTCCCATGAATCACGTGAATGAGAATGATTCGCAATCGCAAGAGATTCGGCGTCAAGTCCGCTTGCAGACCCGTGATATTGAGGAGTAAATTTAAGTAAAGCTCATAAGAGATTGATTTTATGTGGCTCTGGTTTCTGATCTTGGCGACCCCCTTGGTCCTGTTCGCAGGACTGCGCCGTGTGCGCGAAGGTGAAGTGGCGCGATTGAGCCGCTTCGGCCGTCCCGCGGGCGTGCTGACGCCGGGCGTGCACTGGCTGCTGCCGGGCGAAGCCATCGCGACCCGCGTCTCCCTGCTCGGGCGCCATCTCGAGCTCGCGCCGCGCCGCGTCCATGCCGGCGCACACATGGCGCGCGTGGCCGGACGCATCTACTTCCAGGTGCTGGACGCCGAACGTGCCCTGGCCAGCGACGCCGACATCGACGCCCGGGTGCAGGATGCGGTGCTGACGCAACTCTCGGGTTCGCTGCCGCAATTGGCCGAACTCTCGCCGGCCGAACGCAATCGCTGCCTGCGCGACGACCTGCGCCAGAGCCTGCGCGATGAAGGCATCCTGCTGACGCGGCTCGAACTCGCGATCCTGACCAACTGCATCGGCTGAACGGTTGTCGTTCCTCGTCCGGCTGCCGATACTCGCGGTCCCTTCGCGTCGGGATCGGCCATGCGTGCATCGAGCGTTCTCCTGGGTTTGATCGTCGCAGCCGCGACCCATGCGGCTCCGCCTGCGGCCGACCTGATCGTGCACGACGCGCGCATCCACACCGTCGACGCGGCGCGGCCCTTGGCCCGGGCGATGGCGATCCGCGACGGGCGCGTCGTCTTCGTCGGCAGCGAACGCGAGGCGATGAGCCTGCGCGGCGCGAACACGCGGCTGCTCGACCTCGATGGACGCACCGTCATCCCCGGCATGATCGATGCGCACGCGCACCTGCTCGGGCTCGGCCAGGGCCTGCAGACCCTGGACCTGCGCGGCACGAGCTCGTACGACGCGGTGATCGCGAAGGTGCTCGAACGCCGCGACGCGACCCCGGCCGGACGCTGGATCGTCGGTCGCGGCTGGGACCAGAACGACTGGGCCGATACCCGCTTTCCCGAGCATGCGGCCCTGAGCGCGAAGACGGGCGAACACCCGGTGCTGCTCGAACGCGTCGACGGCCATGCCGTGCTCGTCAATGCCGCGGCGCTGCAAGCCGCCGGCATCGGCCGCGACACGCTCGACCCGGAAGGCGGCCGCATCGAGCGCGATGCCGAGGGCGAACCGACCGGCGTGCTGGTGGACAATGCCATCGACCTGGTCACGAAGGTGATGCCGGCGCCGACCGAGGACGAGCTTCGCGACGCCGTCGGCCGCGCCATCGCCGAACTGCAGCGCTGGGGCCTCACCGGCATCCATGATGCCGGCGTGCCGCGCGACGTGATCGCGGTCTACGAGGCCCTGGCGCGCGAAGGCCGCTTCGGCTTGCGCAACTACGTGATGGTGGCCGGCAGTGATGGCGACATCGACTGGGCGCTCGCGCGCGGCGCCCGGAACGGTCTGCACGACGGTCGCCTGTGGCTCCGCTCGATCAAGCTCTCGGCCGACGGCGCCCTCGGTTCACGCGGTGCCTGGCTGCTCGAACCCTATGCCGATGCGCCGGGGCATTCGGGGCTGGCGACCTTGCCGGCCGGCCGCGTGCGCGCGGTCGCGACGAGGGCATTGAAGGCCGGTTTCCAGGTCAACACGCATGCCATCGGCGACCGCGCCAATCGCGTCGTGCTCGACGAGCTTGCGCAGGCCTTCGACGCGGTGCCGGTCGCCGACCATCGCTTCCGCATCGAACACGCGCAGATCCTGCATCCGGACGAGATCGCGCGCTTCGCCGAGCTCGGCGTGATCCCGAGCATGCAGGGCAGCCACCAGACCAGCGACATGTACTGGGCCGGCGCGCGCATCGGCCCGACGCGCGAGCTCGGCGCCTATGCCTGGCGTTCCTTGCTCGATACCGGCGTCATCGTGCCGAATGGTTCCGACTTGCCGGTGGAACTGCCGAATCCGCTGATCTCGTTCCATGCCTCGGTGTCGCGCCAGGACGCGAACGACTGGCCGGCCGGCGGCTGGCATCCGGAACAGCGCATGACCCGCGAGGAAGCGCTGAGGTCGATGACGCTGTGGCCGGCGCAGGCCGCCTTCATGGAGGCCGAGGTCGGTTCGCTCAGCCCAGGCAAGCGCGCCGATTTCGTGGTGCTCGACCAGGACCTGATGCGCGTGCCGGCGGAGCTGATCCTGCGCACGCGCGTGCTCCAGACCTGGCTCGGCGGCGTGCGCGTCTACGCGGCGAACTGATCAGATCGTCGTCGCGCGGACGAGCATGCCCTGGAACACGGCGACGGCGACCAGCAGCACGGTCAGGCCGTCGCCCAACAGGGCGCCGACGTGATTGAGCGTCGGCAGCCAGTCACCGTCGATGCCCTGTGCCTGTTCCTGCCGCTGCACCCGGCGGCGCAGCGCGAACAGCCCGAGTTGCAGGGCCAGTCCGGCGCCGACGAGCATCCACGGCGGCGCGATCGGCGCATTCGGCAGGCCGGGCAGCCAAGCCAGTCCCAGCGCCAGCAGGCCGATGACGAGACCGCGAAACCGGTCGCCGATCATTGCTGCGCTCAGCGATGCAGGTCGCCGGCGCGTTCCGGTTGATAGACGAGTTCGGACACGCGCACCGCGATCGGCTCGCCGTTCGGACCCGGCCACTCGATGCTGTCGCCGACCGACAGGCCGAGCATGGCCGCGCCGACCGGCGCCAGCACCGAGACCTTGCCGCCGTCGGCGTGGGCGTCGCGCGGATAGACCAGGGTGCGTTCGAAGACTTCGCCGTTGCCGGTGCGGAATCGCACCACCGAATTCATCGTGACCACGTTCGGCGGGATCTGGGCCGGTTCCACCACCTCGGCGCGATCGAGCTCGGCCTGCAACTGCGTGCGGGCCGGCGCATCGAAGGGCAGGGTCGCGAGTACGGCCTCCAGACGTTCGAGATCGCGCGACGACACCGTGATGGCGGGTTTCGGGTTCATGTCCACTCCAATCAAAGCCGCTAGCTTGGACAGGCCGTGCGGCAAAGGCAAGTCAGGGCCGGGCGCCGGCCAGCGCAGTCCGGAATTCGCGCAGCTTGGCCTTGACCGCGGCCTCGTGTTTCGGACCCAGCCGCATCAGGAACTTCTGGCCGGCGGACGCGGATTCAAGGGCGGCCTCGGCATAGACCCAGTTGCCCTGGTCATCCATCGTCACGGACACCGGCGCGCCGGGCTCCGGCGCGGCCAGCAGGTGGTCGAGCACGGCGACGATGCGGTCGTTGAAGTGCCGATCCGGGTAACCGAGATCGCGATAGGCCTGCTGCAACAGCGGATACAGGCGCAGGTAGACGGCCACCGCGGCGCCGGTGTCGACGCCGACGAGCGTGGCGACGTGGGCGTCGTAGCGCGCACTGTTGGCGGGTCCGATGACGGTGCCGGCGTCGCCCTGCTGGACGAAGAAGCGGCCGCTGGCGGGTTTGGCCGGCCAGAGGTTGGTCGAGACCTTGCGATTCGGCAGCGCGTCGACGAAGGCGACGAAGCGTTGCACCAGGTGCTCGGGCACCAGCCATTGCGCGAGCTGCGGCTGCGCGAACAGGGCGACGAGCGCGTCGCGCACGTAGGCATCGCTGTCGAACAGGTCCGGCAGCGGGCCTTCGGCCGCGGCGGGCGGCGGACGGATCGCCTCGACCGGATACTGCGGCGCAGTCGGCGCGGCCGCTGCCGGGGTCTCGGCCGGCGGCGGCACGGCGATGGGCGTGGGCGCCTTCGGGGCGGGTTTCTGCAGCACGTACCAGGCGCCGCTACCGGCGCCGACGATGACCACGGCCAACAGCGCCATGCGCAGCAGCGGACTGCGTTCCTCTTCCATCGCGAACTCCTCGATCGGCGGGCGGACCGGCTCAATCTGCCCCCGCGCAACTGAACGCAGGCCGCATCGCCGACGCTGCTATCGTGCGCGGCTCCCTCCAGGATGCAAGGACCCCGACGCGATGGCGGACAGCCGATTCCTGCGCCGCGACGACGCCACCATCGAATACGCCGTCGACGGACCCGATGCCGGCCAGCCCTTGCTGCTGGTCATGGGCCTGGGCATGCAGCGCACGGCCTGGCCGGACGCGCTGGTCGAGGCGCTGGTGTCGCAGGGCTTCCGGTGCATTCGTTTCGACAACCGCGACATCGGACTCAGCACGCGCTATGACGAACACGGCGTGCCGCCCCTGCATCGCGTCGTCGCGGCACGCCTGCTGCGCCGCCCGTACCGCACGCCTTACACCCTGGCCGACATCGCCGACGACGGCATGGCCGTGCTCGATGCGCTCGGCATCGAACACGCCCATGTGCTCGGCATGTCGATGGGCGGCATGATCGCCCAGCACATCGCGGTGCGGCACGCGCCGCGACTGCGGTCGCTGACCCTGATGTCGACCAGCAGCGGCCGCCTTGGCCTGCCCTTGCCGTCGTCCAAGGTGCTGCAACTGATGCTGTCGCGGCCGAACCAGCGCACCAGCCTCGATGCCGCGACCGGCTATCTGGTGCGATTGTTCAGCGCCATCGGCAGCCCGAATTTCCCGACGCCGCGCGAGGAGATGCTGCGCCGCGCCCGCGACAGCCTCCTGCGTGCGCCCACCGGTTCCGGTGTCGCGCGTAAGTTGGCCGCGATCATCAGCGACGGCGATCGCACCCCGCTGCTGCGGCGCATCGCCGTGCCGACCCTGGTCATGCACGGCACCCACGATGCGATGGTGCCGCTCGCCCACGGCCGCCATCTCGCCCACGTGATCCCGGGTGCACGCCTGCACACGATTCGCGGCTGGGGCCATGACCTGCCCGATGCGCTCAGCTCGGAGTTCGCGGGCGTGATCGCGGCGCACGCCTTGCGGCGGGCGCCGGTCGCGACCCCTTGAACGCGGGGTAGTGCGGTCGCAGCGGCCTGTCTACCGTGGCGGCGTCGTCTCAGGATGTCCCGCCATGGTTCGTATCGCCCTCGCCCTGCTGTCGTCGCTGTGCGCCTTCGCTGTTCTGGCGGCCGAGCCGGTGCCGCCGGGTGCGCAGGGCTTCGTTCCGAACCTCGGACAGTTCGACGCGCGTGTCGCCTACCAGGCCCAACTTGCGGACCGTGCCGTGTTCGTGGCCCGTGACGGCGCAGTCGTGCAGCAGTTCGTCGACTCCGCGGGGCGTGCCTGGGCGCTGGTCGAACGCTGGTCCGATGCCGGCAGCGACTGGCGCGCGGTCGGTCCCGAACGCGCGTCGGTGACCTGGATCGGCGACCGCGACCGCCGTCACGGCGGCATCCACGCGCGCCTGCGCCGCGACGAGGTGTGGCCGGGCGTGTCCGCCGAGCTGCGCCTGGGCGATGGCGGCGTCGAGTCGCAGTTCGATCTCGCGCCGGGTACCGACGCCTCGGTGGTCGCAGTGCAGATCGCGGGCGCCGATGCGATCGCCGCGCGCGACGATGGCGGATTGCAAATCGCGACCGGGATCGGTGCGCTGGCGGTCAGTCCGCCGCTGGCCTGGCAGGTGATCGACGGCGTGCGCACCGAAGTTCCGGTGCGCTACGCGCTGCGCGAGGGCGGCTACGGCTTCGCGGTCGGCGCACACGACCCGAACCACGCCCTGCACATCGATCCGGTGCTGCGCTCGACCTTCGTTGGCGGCGGCAGCGACGAATGGGTCGACGATCTGGTGCTCGCCGACGACAGCGTCTATGTCTCGGGCTACAGCAAGTCCGCGAATTTTCCCGGCACGACCGGCGGCTTCCAGCCCGCGATCATCCGCAGCTCGACCCTGCTCGGGAACGCCTTCGTCGCGCGTTACAGCCGCGACCTGACCCAGCTGCTGCAGGCCACCTATTTCGGCAGCGCCAACGGCTCGGCGCTGACGATCCAGCAGATGGCGCTCGGCAACGACAGCCTCTACATCGTCGGCAATGCACCGGCGGGCAGCCTGCCGACGGGGCAGTCTCCGGGGGCGCAGGCCAGTGCCGGCAGCGGGCAAGATGCCTTCGTCGCGCGCCTCGCGACCGACCTGAGATCGCTGCAGGCCAGCAGCTATTTCGGGGGCGACCAGAACGACAGCGCACACGGCGTGTCCGTGGGCGGCGACGGCGTATACGTTGCCGGCAGCACGTCCTCGAGCAACTTGCCCGGCCGAATGGCCGGCGCCGTGCCGACCATTGTCAACCAGTTCAACGCCGATGCCTTCGTCGCGCGCTTCTCGGCGGACCTCGGGACGCTGCACGCCAGTTCGTACCTGAGCGGTGCCGGCAACGGCGGCGCCGACGCCCGCGATGTCCTGGTCGATGCCGACGGCGTCTACATCGCCGGCCACAGCAGCGGCGGGCTGCTGAACACGGCGGGCGCATTCCAGCCCGGTCGCGGCAATGGCGGATTCACCTGGGACGGCTTCATTGCGCGCTTCTCGCACGACCTCGGCACCCTGCATCGCGCGACCTATCTCGGCGGCAGCGGCGAAGACCGCGTCTGGCGTCTGGCCGCGAACGACACCGCGATCTACGGCGCCGGCGACACGAAGTCGGGCAACTTCCCGATCGCGGCGAACGCGCCGGATACGACCGCCGGCGGCGGCGAGGGCTTCGTGTTCGCGATCTCGCGCGATCTGTCGACGCGGATCGGCGGTACCTTCCTCGGCGGCTCGGGCGGCACCGGCGACAGCGTGGGCGGACTGGTCGTCGACGCCACGCGCGTGTTCGTTGCCGGCACGACGGCGTCGACCGACTTTCCGGGCGCGACCGGCGGCGCCGAACCGGCCAACCCGAGCGGCGCGATCGTCGGTTTCGTCGCCCGCTTCGATCCGGTCCTGTCGGTGCTGCAGCAATCCAGCTACTACGGCGTCGGCACCGGGCAGAAGCAGGTCTACGGCTTTGGCGTCGACGCCGGCGACGTCTATCTCGGCGGCCGCATGCCCGGCGGCACGCTGCCGAACAGTGCCGGTTCGGCCCAACCCAACCACGGCGGCGGCGCCTACGACGGCTTCATCGGCCTGTTCAGCGCCGACCTGCAGCCGCCGCAGCCGCAATCGGACCTGGCCATCACCAAGACCGGATCGCCCGACCTCGAATACAACCACTACCTGATCTACACGATCGAGGTGCGCAATCTCGGTCCCGACGCCGTGTCCGGTGCCGCGGTCAGCGATCTGTTGCCGGGTGCGCAACTGATCGCCGCGAACTGGATGTGCGGCGGCAGCGCCGGCGGCAGTTGCGGCAGCGCCAGCGGCAGCGGCTCGATCTCGACCCTGGTCAGCCTGCCGGTAGGCGGCGTCGCGACCTTCACGCTCTGCGCACGTTACGACGGCGGCGGCGCCGAAGTCGTCAATACCGCCACGGTCGCGCCGCCGGCGAATCATGGCGATCCTAACCCGGGCAACAACAGCGCGACGCATGCTGTCGCCGATCCGTCGCTGTTCAAGGACGGCTTCGAGGAGGCGATGCCGCCGAGCTTGTGCAGCGGGCTCTAAGCGGCCCCCGCGTTTGCGGGGCTGCCAGCCGCGGCGAGACCGTCTAGTGTGGCCGTCCATGGACCGCTTCCGGAACGACATGCGCCCGATCCTCCTGTTCGCACTCGCCCTGGCCGCGCTGCCGGTGCTCGCCAATCCCAATGTCACGCTGACCATTCGCCCTGCGCTCAGCGGCACCGCGCTCGGCCAGCCCTTCCTGCGCGGCAGCGAAGGCGTGATCTCGCTGTATTTCGAGAACTGCGCCGGCTGCGGTTTCGTCAATCAGAGCAACGCCTACGTGCGTCTGCCGCCGGGGCTGGTGTTCGATCGTTCCCAGGGCTACAACGCCACCTACATGACTTGCACGGCCGGACCGGTCGAGGCCACGGGCCAGACCGTCTCGTGTTCGGGGAGCTACCTGAGCGACAACCCGAACGCCGTGACGCGGACCAGCGCACTCGACGTCTGGGTCGACGTCGCGCCCGATGCGCCGCTGGGCAATGCGCCGATCCACGCCGGATTCGACGACGCGGTCGCGCAGCCGACCGGCACGCTGGCCGCCTGCATGGCCAATCCGGCGCCGGCGAACTGCGATGTCTGGAACGCCACGATCGCCGTGCCGCCCTTGCCCGACATCGAGATCCTGGGCGTGACCCATTCGCCCGAGGTGTTCGCGGTCGGTGTCGTCGATCCGCGCCTGACCATCAGCTTCCGCAATCGCGGCACCACCGCGACCACATCCACCCACATCGACCTCAGCCTGCCGCCGGGCCTGACGCTGGCCGCCGGCTCCGGCGCCACGCCGCTGGGCATGAGCTGCGCGGTGCTGGCGAACGCGCCGGCCGGGCAGAGCGTGCGCTGCAGCGGCGGCGCACTGTTGCCCGGGGACGCCGGGACGCCGCGCATCGTCACCCTGGTCGTGCGCCTCGGCATCGATGCCGCCCTGGCCACGCCCGGGCCGGTCGCCGTGCTGGTCGGCGCCGATGCCAGCGGCGCCGCCAGCAGCAACACCCTGCTCGATTGCAGCGCCGATCCGGAGCAGGACCGCTGCGCCCTGCATCTGATCGGCAGCGGCGTGTTCTGCGCCGACCGCATCGTGCCCGAAGGGCTGTATTGCGACGGGTTCGAACAACGCTGAACCGCGGTCGCGCGATCCGCCTGCCGCCCTGCCTGCGACCCGTGGATGCCCCTACACTGGCGGCTTCCGAATCGATGCAGGCAGGGCGCACATGGGCGGCTGGATGTTGTACGGCGCGAACGGCTACACCGCGAAGCTGATCCTCGATCTCGCGCTGAAGGCCGGGCATCGGCCGGTCCTCGCCGGGCGCAATCGTGCGGCGATCGAGGCGCTGGCGAAACAGCACGACCTGCCGGCGCGCATCTTCGATCTCGAACACCCGGACACGCTGGCCTCGGCGCTGAGCGGCATCGACGCGGTGCTGCATTGCGCGGGACCGTTCTCGGCGACCGCGGCGCCGATGCTCGAAGGCTGCCTGCAGGTCGGCGCGCACTACCTCGACATCACCGGCGAGATCTCGGTGTTCAAGCACTGCCACGAGCAGCACGAGC
>CALMWD010000189.1 GCA_937873105.1 uncultured Rhodanobacteraceae bacterium | reverse complement strand
CGCGGCGGTTGTAGCTGCGATGGGCGTAGTCGCGGTAACGCGGGTTGCGGACGTAGGCCGGGCGATAGGGCGCATGGTAGGCGGGCGCATAATGGCGGCCGTAGTCGCGGTACACGTAACCCGGGCCGCGGTGGCGGTCGTGGTAGGACACCGACCAGCCGTTGTTCCAGCCGCCGCCATGGACGCTGACGCCCCAGTCGCCGGCCTGCGCCGTCGAAGTCGAGGCGAACATCGCCGCCACACCCAGACCAACCACCGAAGCCAAGCGAGTCAAAACATTCATCGTGAGCACCTCCTGAGGTGGCCCACACTCTGCGGCCGGGCGTCTGAATCGCTTCTGAAATCCGGCCGCACGCCGGCTGAACGGGCCGGCGTGTTGTCGGCGATTCAGCGCCTTCAGCGGCGCCGGATCTCGAAGCAGTGGTGGATCTTCGGATCGCGCGCGAAATCGACGGGGATGGTCGCGGGCGTGATGTCGCGGATGTCGAGATCGGCCAGTTGCTCGCGATCGATCCTGAAGCGGCGGTTGTTGTTCGAGAACAGGATCAGCCCGCCCGGCGCCAGCCGCGCGGCGCAGGCGCGCAACAGGCGCACGTGGTCGCGCTGCACGTCGAAATCCTCGGCGCGCTTCGAGTTCGAGAAGGTCGGCGGATCGACGTAGATCAGGTCGTACTCGCCGCGGTCGCGTTCGATCCACGCCATCGCGTCGGACTGGATCAGCCGGTCTTTCGCGCTGCCGAGGCCATTCAGCGCGAGGTTGCGCTCGGCCCAGTCCAGATACGTGTTCGACAGATCGACGCTGGCCGTGCTGGCGGCGCCGCCGGCGCAGGCATAGACGGTGACCGCGCCGGTGTAGCAGAACAGGTTGACGAAGCGCCGGCCGCGCGCAAGTTCGCGCACCTTGGCGCGCAGCGGGCGGTGGTCCAGGAACAGCCCGGTATCGAGGTAGTCGAACAGGTTGACCTCGAACTTCAGGCCGCCTTCGCTCACCGTCATCGCGTGGCCGCGTTCGTCCTGGCGGCCGTACTGTTCGAGCTTGCCGCGCTTCATGCGCGTCTTGATCGCGATCTTCTCGCGCGGCACGGCGAAGACCTCGCCGGCGACGCGCACCAGTTCGCGCAACCGCTTCTGCGCGACGTCCTCGGGAATGGTCTTGGGCGCCTGGTATTCCTGGATGTGCAGGTGGTCGGCGTAGACGTCGATCGCCGCCGCATAATCGGGCAGGTCGGCGTCGTAGGCGCGAAAGCATTCGATGCCCTCTCGCTTCAGCTTCGGGCGCAGGTGCTTCAGGTTCTTCTCGATACGGTTGCGCAGGCCCTGCGCCGCTTCCGACAACGGCGGCAGGGCTTTCGGTTCCGGGCGCGCCGCGAACACTTCGAAGCGATAAAGCGTGCAGGCAAGTGCGCCATTGAACAGGGCGTAGCGCTTGTCGGCCTTGAGCCCCACCGCATGCGCCAGCGCATCGTCGGAAGTGATCAGGGCGGCGCGCCAGCCGCCGAATTCGCGTTTCAGCAGCTCGCCGAACGCGACATAGGCGGGCGCCGCGGCGCGGTTGTCTTCCAGGCGCTCGCCGTAGGGCGGATTGGTGATGACGAGCCCGGTCGCGAATCCGTCGGGGCGATGGGTCTTGGCGACTTCGTGGTGGTGCAGCGTCAGGAAGCCGGACACGCCGGCCTGTTGCGCGTTCTGCTTGGCCGCGGCGAGCACAGTGCCGTCGCGGTCCGATCCGAAGTAGCGCGCGCTATCGGCCTTGCGGCCGTTCGACGCACGTTGCTCGGCTTCGTCGAGCAGAGCCTGCCAGAGCTGCGGCTGATGGCCGCGCCAGCGCAGGAACCCGTAATGCGTGCGCAGCAAGCCCGGCGCGACATCGGCCGCCATCAGGGCGGCCTCGATCAGCAGGGTGCCGGAGCCGCACATCGGGTCGACCAGGGCGCCGCCGTTCGCGGCGATCTCCGGCCAGCCGGCGCGCAGCAGCATGGCCGCGGCCAGGTTCTCCTTCAGCGGCGCGATGCCGGTGCTGCGGCGATAGCCGCGCTGGTGCAGCGGTCCGCCGGACAGATCGAGCGAGACCTGCGCCATCGAGCCGCGCACCAGCACATGCACGCGCAGGTCCGGCGTGTAGGTGTCGATGTTCGGACGTTCGCCGCTGACCTCGCGCAGGCGGTCGACGATCGCGTCCTTGACGCGCTGCTGCGTGAACTGGGTGTTGCGCAGGCTGTCGTTGACGCCGTGCGCATCCACGGCGATCGTGCCGTTCGGGGCGATGTGTTCTTCCCAGGCGAGTGCGTGCACGGCCTCGTACAGCCGCTCGGCGCTGATCTCCTCGATTTTCAGCAGCGGCAGCAGGATGCGGCTCGCCAGCCGCAACCACAGGCAGGCGCGATAGGCGGTCTCGAGTTCGCCCTCGAAATGCACGCCGGCCACGGTTTGCCTGACCTCGCGGGCGCCGAGCGACGCGAGTTCGTTCGCAAGCAGTTCTTCGAGGCCTTTCGGGCAAGCGGCGAAGAAGGGCATCAGCGTGACGTCCCGCGGTCGACGAGGCGATCGAGGAATTGCCCGAACCACCGCGCGCAATCGTCGACGTGTTCGGCCAGCCGGTGCGTGTCCGCGACCAGGTGCAAGGTCGCGCGCCGTGCTTCCGCGAAGTCGACCACGGCGCGTGCCGGGATCAGTTCGTCGTCCCAGGCGTGCACGATGGCGAGCGGCACGTTCGCGGCATCGAAGTGCGTGTCGTGGCCGCGCAGCCGCAGCGGCAGCGCGAGCAGGAACAACCCTGTCGTCGTGATCTGCAGCGACGCCCTGCCGCTGATGAAGGAGCCGAAACTCGCCCCGGCCAGCACCAGCGGAACCGTGACGGTCATAGCC
>CALMWD010000188.1 GCA_937873105.1 uncultured Rhodanobacteraceae bacterium | reverse complement strand
CTGAGCTGGATCGTGTTCCGCTGGCGCCGCGCCGCGGCCGGAGCGGCGCGTCTCCACTTGGAACGCCTCGCGCGGGCCGTGTACTACATCGGTACCCCGAGCTGGCTGGCGCTGCGCTTGCTGGCGGGTTGAGTCCGGCGTCTAATTCGCGGCTGGGAAGGGCTGCAGGGGTCGACATGGCGACGGGTTGGGCGGGAGACGGCGCGGTCCAGGACCAGATCGACGCGACCATCAAGGACGCGGTCGAGCGCGCACGCAGCCGTCTCGCCAAGGGGCCGGGCCGACTGCGTTGCGAAGCATGCGATGCGGCGATCCCCGAAGCCCGCCGCACCGCGGTGCCGGGCGTCCGTCTTTGCGTGGCCTGCCAGGAAGCCGCCGACCGCGACAGCGGCCCATTCAGCGGCTACACCCGTCGCGGCAGCAAGGACAGCCAGCTGCGCTGAGTCATTGCGCCAGCTTGCGTTTCAGTGCCTGCGCGACCGCGGGCGGCAGCGAGGGCAGGGCGCGCAACAGCCAGGGCAGGATGCGGCGCTTGGCGCCGCCCAGCGATTCCGGGATCACGGCGTCGATCAGGTGCGGGCCGGGGTGCGACAACGCGTATTCGAACGCCTTGACGAAGGCCTCGGCGCGATCGGTGCGCACCGCGTGCACGCCCATGCCCTGGGCCAGCCGCGCGAAGTCGAGGCGCGGTCCGTTGATGTCGAGCTGCGCCCGGGCCTTGGCGCCGATGCGTTCGGCGCCGACGCGTTCGAGTTCGACGTTGAGCACCGAGTAGCTGGCGTTGTTGAAGATGATGGCGGTGACGTCGAGTTGCTCGCGCGCCATCGTCCACAGCGACTGGATCGTGTACATCGCGGTACCGTCGCCGATCAGCGCGACGACCGGCCGATTCGGGCAGGCGATCGCGGCGCCGACGGCGTTCGGCAGGCCTTGGCCGATGGCGCCGCCGGTCAGCGTGATCAGGTCGTGCGCCGGGCAGCCCGAGGTCATCACCGGCAGCATCAGGCCGGAGGTGATCGCCTCGTCGACCATGATCGCGTTCTCGGGCAGCAGATGGCCGACGGCCTTGCAAATCTTTTCCGCCGTCAGCCGACCGCGCGGTCGGCCCGGGCGTTGCGCCGGCTGCAGCGCGACCGGAACCTGTTCGGCGCCAAGGGCATGGGCGAGCGCCATCAGGCTGCCGGCCGCGTCCTGCGACGGTGTCGAGAGTGTGTGCACGCTGCAGCCCTTGGGCACGAGGTCGCTGGCCTTGCCCGGATAGGCGAAGAACGACACCGGCGGCTTTGCATCGACGAGGACCAGGTGCTCGAACCCGGCCAGTTGCACGCCGGCGAGTTCGGCCAGATAGGCGATGCGTTCGATCGGCGGTCGCCCGGCGCCACGTTCGAGTCGGGTCGGGAACACTTCGGACAACAGCTTGGCGCCGGTCTTCGCGGCGATGCGCGAGGCGGCGAGCAGGGCCGGTTCGCGCAGGGCCAGGCCGCCCAGCAGGATCGCCGTCTTGCGGCCGGAACGCAGGATGCCGGCGATGGCCTCGAGGGTGGCGGCATCGGCCGATGCGGGGGACGGTGCCGGCGGCGGCGGGCAGGGCATGCCGCCGTCGCCCCAGGACACGTCGGCGGGCAGGATCAGGGTCGCGACCTGGCCGGGCAGGCCGCGCGCCGCGGCCACGGCATCGACGGCGTCGCGACACAGTTCGGCGGTGGACTTCGAGGTGCGCACGAAGCCCGGCGAGACGTTGCGGGCCACGGTCTCGATGTCGGATTGCAGCTGCGCGTCGAGCGGCACGTGGTAGGTCGCGTGGTCGCCGACGATGTTCACCACCGGCACTTTCCCCTTGCGGGCGTTGTGCAGGTTCGCGAGCCCGTTGCCGAGCCCGCAGCCGAGATGCAGCAGGGTCGCAGCGGGCCGGTCGGCCATGCGCGCGTAACCGTCGGCGGCGCCGGTGGCCACGCCTTCGAACAGCGTCAACACGGCGCGCATGCGCGGTTCGTCGTCGAGCGCGGCGACAAAATGCATCTCGCTCGTGCCCGGGTTGGTGAAGCAGACGGTGACGCCGGCATCGGCCAGGGTCTTCATCAGGGCTTGGGCGCCGTTCGGCATGAGGTGCTCCGTGGTCGGGATTCAGTCGTGGTCGAGGTGCTGCAGGCCGATGTCGGCGATGTCGGTGACGCCGGCCAGGGCCATGGTCGTGGCGAGTTCGCGCTGCCAGCGCGCCAGCATGGCGGCGAGACCGCGCTCGCCGCCGCCTGCGAGGGCGAAAATCCAGGGACGACCGACCAGCACGCCGCGGGCGCCGAGTGCCAGCGCACGGAACACGTCGACGCCGCTGCGCACGCCGCCGTCGACCAGCACCGTCGTGCGCGCACCGACCGCCGCCACGATGGCCGGGAGCTTCGCTGCCGTCGCCGCCGCGCCGTCGAGCTGCCGCCCGCCATGGTTCGATACGACCAGGGCGTCGGTGCCGGCGTCGACCGCACGGCGCGCATCGTCGGCATCGAGGAGGCCCTTCAGCACGATCCGGCCCGACCAGCGTTCGCGCAACCAGGCCAGGTCGTCCCAGGTCACGGTCGGGTCGAACTGGGCATCGATGAAGCGGCGGAAGGCATCGAGATCGCGCGCCGTCGGCACATGCGCGTCGAGACTGCCGAGGCGCAGCGGCCGACCGCGCAGCGCCACGTCCCAGAGCCAGTCCGGACGCGCGAAGACTTGCGTGGCCTTCGACCATTTCGGGCGCAGTCCCGGCTGGTTCATGCCGTTGCGGGTATCGCGACGGCGCAGGCCGGGCAGGGGCAGATCCACCGTGAAGACCAGGGTACGACAACCCGCAGACCAGGCGCGATCGAGCAGGGCCTGCACCAGGCCGCGATCACGCAGCCAATAGAGCTGGAACCAGAACGGCGCCGTCGCTGCCGCGGCGACTTCGTCGAGTCCGCAAAGGCCGACGGTCGACAAGGTGAACGGGACGCCCGCCGTATTCGCCGCGCGCACCGCCTGGACTTCGCCGCGCCGTGCCATCAGGCCGGCAAGGCCGATCGGCGCCAGCACCAGCGGCTGGGCGCAGGAATCGCCCAACAGGTTCACCGACGTGTCGACGCCGTCGACGTTCACCAGCACGCGCTGCCGCACGCCATGCCTCGACCAGGCCGTCGAGTTCGCAGCCAGGGTCTGCTCGGTGCCAGCGCCGCCGTCGATGTAGTCGAACAGGAAGCGCGGCAGACGACGGCGGGCGAGGGCACGATCGTCGTCGAAACTGGCCGGCCAGGACGTGGTCATGGGCTCAGCCGCCGGCAAGAATCGAACGCGCCGCGGCGCGTGCGGTGAGGATGCACCCGGGCAGGAAGGTGCCTTCCAGCGAACGTCGGCCGTTCGAACCGCCGCCGCCGAAACCGGCGGCCTCGCCCACACAATACAGCCCGGGGACCGGTTCGCCGCTGCCGTTCAGCACTCGACTGTGCAAGTCGGTGCGCAGTCCGCCGAGGCTCTTGCGGGTCACGAGCTGCACGCGGATGGCGATGAACGGCCCCGCGCCGGGCTTCTGCAGCGGTGCCGGCTTGCAGGTGCGCAGCCGGTCCGGGCGCCATTGGCGCGCATTCTGGATGCGGCGGATCTGGTCGTCGTTGTGCAGGGCGCTGCCGTTGGCGAACTGGGCGTCGAAGGCATCGACCGTCGCCTGCAGGCGCGCCGCATCGATGTCGTGCGAACAGGTCAGCGCATTCATCTTTTCGGCCAGCCCGGCGAGGCTGTCGTCGACCAGGAAGTCGGGACTCTCGTGCTGCATCTGGCGCACCAGGCGATGGTTGCCGAACAGGGTTTGCCAGAGGAAGCGCAGGAACTGCTTGTCGCGGATGCGCGGATTGTGTTCGCCGCCCGAGATCGCGAATTCCTTTGCGGCGATGCGCCAGTTCAAGAGATGCCAGGTCCAGGGCCGCTCCTGCTCGGCCACGCGCCGGCACAGCCAGTGCGTGTCGAAGCCGGTGACCAGCGGCTCCGGCCCGATGCGTTCGCCGCGATGGTCGAGCCACAGCGCCGACTTGCACGGAATGGTCGAGAGGCCGTGACCGGGGAAATGCGGGAAGGGATGCGGGAAACCGGCCGCGTAGTTCCACATCTCGCCGGCGTTGACGATGCGCCCGTCGAACGTGTCGGCGACATGGTGGTGCAGGCGTCCGTCGGCGAACGGATGGGCGCCGTTGAGCATCGCCGCGGGCAGCGGGTCGTGCTTCGGCCAGTTCGCGCGGCATTCGTCATGGGATCCGTTGATGCCGCCCATGGCTAGCACGACGATGGGCGCCTTCAGTCGCACCGCGGTGCCGGTGGTCTCGTCGACGGCAAGGGCGCCTGAGAGCCGCCCGGCCTCGCGCTCCAGCGAGACGACGCGGTGGCAATGGCGTAGGCGCAGGCGGCCGTGCGAATCGGCGCGATGCAAGGCGTCGGAAAAGCGCAGGGCCAGCTCGCGCGCGGTTCCCCAGACGATGTGGTAGCGCGGCACCGAATTGCCGTCGCCGAGACGGCCGCGTTCGACCCAGTTGACCGCCGGAAGGAACTTGAAGCCTTCCGTGAGCAACCAGTCGTAAACCTCTGATCT
>CALMWD010000187.1 GCA_937873105.1 uncultured Rhodanobacteraceae bacterium | reverse complement strand
GGAACTGGCGGCTCTGCGGCGCGATGAAGTCGAGCACGGTCAGTTGCGCCTTGTCCGGATGCAGGCGCAGGCCGCGGCCGAGTTGCTGCAGATATACGGTCAGGCTTTCGGTCGGGCGCAGCAGCAGGACCGTGTCGACCTCGGGAATGTCCACGCCCTCGTTGTAGAGATCGACGGTAAAGATCACGTTGACCTGGCGCGCGCGCAATTGCTGGCGGGCCGTCTCGCGCAGATCGCCCGGCGATTCGGTGGTCAGCGCGACGCTGGGGATGCCGCGATCGCTGAAGTGCTTCGCCATGAAGGCGGCATGCGCCTGGTTGACGCAGAAGCCGAGCGCACGGATCCGGCACGGATCGGCGACATGTTCATGGAGTTGGCGCAGGATCCAGTTCGCGCGGACCTCGCTCGCGCCGAGCACGTTTGAAAGCTCGGTCGTGTTGTAGCGGCCGGCTTGCCAGGCCACGCGCGACAGGTCGATGCCTTCGGCGTCTTCGATGCCGTAGTAGTGGAACGGCGCCAGCAGTCGCGCTTCCACGGCGTCCGGCAAGCGCAGTTCGTGGCTGTAGCTGCCGCCGAAATCTGCGCGGATGTCGCTGCCGTCCATGCGCTCCGGCGTCGCCGTGAGGCCGAGCAGGATGCACGGTCGCAGGTGGCGCAGGATCGCTTGATAGGACGCCGCCGAGCCGCGATGCGCCTCGTCGACGACGACGTAGTCGAAGTGCTCCGGCGGGAGTTGGTCGAGTTGCCGGCTGTGCCAGCTCTGCACCGAGCAGAACAGGTGGTCGCCACGCTGCGCGCGACCGCCGTCGACCACGAGTTCGCCGAAGCCGCGGTCTTGCACCACTTCCTGGAAGCTGTGCAACGCCTGCTCCAGCAACTCCTTGCGATGGGCAAGGAACAGCAGGCGCGGGCGACCCGCGCCGCCTTCGCGACAGACGCGTTGGTAGTCGAACGCCGCCAGCAGGGTCTTGCCGGTTCCGGTGGCGGCGATCACCAGATGCCGACGGCGGCCGGAGGCACGTTCGGCGGCGAGGTCGTCGAGGATCTGCTGCTGGAAGCCATAGGGACGGAGGTCGAAGAACGGACGCGTCGGACCGCCACCCTGCGCCTCGCCGCGTTCGCTTCGCACCGCGCTTTCGAAGCGTTCGAGGCCTTCGACGGTCAGCGGCTCGAATTCGGCACCATCTTCCCAATGCATCTCGAAGCCGGCGGTGACCTGGCGCCATAGATGCGGCAGTTCCTGCTGGCTGATGCGCGCGGTCCATTCCAGGCCCTGGTCCAGGGCCACGCGCGAAACATTGGCCGAGCCGATGTAGGCTGCGCCGAATCCGGTGCGGCGATGGAACAGGTAGGCCTTGGCATGCAGGCGGGTGCGGTGAGTGTCGTAGCTGACGCGAACCTCGGTGTTCGGCAGGTCGACGAGGAAGGCCAGCGCTTCCGGATCGGTCGCGCCGAGATAGGACGTCGTGGCGATTCGCAATCGTGGCTCCTTGCCCGCCGCCGCCGGCTGTCCGGTGAACTGCTTCAGGGCATCACGCAGCGGCCGGATGCCGCTGAACTTGATGAACGACACCAGCCAGTCGGCGCGATCGGCGGAGGCCAGCTCCTTCTCGATCTGGCCGACCAGACTCGGGCTGTGGCGCGATCCGGTGAGCAGGGTCGAGATCGACAGCGGCAGGTCGGGTCGCGGCGAAGCCGCCGACGCGATCGCGGCACGCGCCGGCGGCAACACTTCGAGCAACTGGCGGGGCGTCGCGCTCGGCACCTCGGGCACGAGATCGCGCAGCGGATGGCCGGCCGCCTCCAGCGCTTCGCCGAGCAGGTACAAGGCGCGTTCCCAGGTATCGCGGTCGGCATCGCGCAAGGCCAACAGGCGCGTTCCGATCGCCTGCGCGAGATGGCTGGCGATGCGATGCGGCAACAGTTCCGCCGGCGGCGGATCGTGCCAGCGGGCCGCGCCGTCGAGACCAAGGCTGCGCAGGGCGCGCCGGAGCGCCGGGGTTTCCAGGCGTTCGTGCAGTCCGTACCAATCGTCCTTGTCCATCGTGCCGTTCCTGCCGCCGACGTGACTCCAGGATAGCGCCGGGCGAGCCCCGCTTTTTCGCCCGATCCGGCCTGCGAAATGTCCTAGGTCCGATTGCGAAGCCGCCCGGCGCGCACGGGGTGGCGGCGGCCTAGCCTGATCGGGTATCCACGACCGGGGACCGACCATGATGAGCAGCGAGCAGTTGTGCGCCACCCTGCGCTGGCTGGAATCGGCACGGTGCGCCCTGGCGCGCTGCGAAGAAGCGCCGCACGACCGCGAGGCGGCGGCGCTGGCGGTGGTGCTGCGTGCGGCCATCCATGCCAAGACCGAAGCCTTGCGGGCGCATGTCCGGGCACGGCTGGCGCGGGCGGCCGACCCGTCGCGACCGGTAGTGGCCTGAGATCGCCCGCCGCGTTCAGTCGCGCGCGGTGCCCAGCCAGCGCTGCACGCGCGCGCTGGCCTTGAACGGCAGCAGCGAGGCGCCGCCGAGCAGGCCGAGGGCGACGGCGCTGGCCAGTGCCGCCGGTTCCGGCAGCGCGAAGCCGAACAGTTCGCGCAGGGCCGGGATCCCGATGCAGAGCGCGACGGTCGCGGTCGCGGCGCACACGATCATCCAGTAGCCACGGCCGCCATGCGCATGCGCGGCGGCGCGATGGCGGGCGTTGGCGCGGACCAGCATCAGGTTGCCGGCGGTCAGCGCGACGAAGGCCAGGGTGCGCGCCAGTTCGGTCGCGGCGCCGTCGCGGATCAGGTGCACGTACAGCGCCAGGCAGACCAGCAGCAGCACCGCGCCCTGGGCCAGGCCGATCAGCAACTGCAGGCGCCCGATCAGCGGCTCCGAGAGCGGCCGCGGCGGCCGCGCCATCAGCCCGGCCTCGTCGGGTTCGTTCTCGAACGCGACCGTGCACATCGGGTCGATGATCATCTCGGTCAGGACCACGTGCGCCGGCAGCAGCATCGGCGGGAAACCGGCCAACAGGGGCAGCATCGCCAGGCCGGCGATCGGCACGTGGATGGCGACGATGTACAGCATCACCTTGCGCAGGTTGTCGAAGATGCGCCGGCCGAGGCGCACGGCGTCGACGATGCGCGCGAAGTTCTCGTCGAGCAGCACGATCGCCGCGGCCTCGCGCGCGACCGCGCTGCCGCGCTCGCCCATGGCGATGCCGATGTGCGCCGACTTCAGCGCCGGGGCATCGTTGACGCCGTCGCCGGTCATCGCGACGACCTCGCCGCGCGCCTTCAGCGCGTCCACCAGGCGCAGCTTCTGTTCCGGCTGGATGCGCGCGAACACCGAGGTCGTGGCGAGGCGATCGGCCAGGGCGGCGTCGTCGAGCCGGGCCAGCTCCGGGCCGGTCAGCACCTCGCGGTC
>CALMWD010000186.1 GCA_937873105.1 uncultured Rhodanobacteraceae bacterium | reverse complement strand
GCCGTCCTTGCCGCTCGCCTGCGCCAGCGTGGCCAGCAGCGCCACGCGCGTGGCGGGCTCGATGCCTTCTGCCCCGGCGATCAGTTCGAAGGCCAGGGCCTGCAGGCCATCACCCGCGAGTATCGCGCTCGCCTCGTCGAAGGCGCGGTGGCAGGTGGGCTTGCCGCGGCGCAGGTCGTCGTCGTCCATCGCCGGCAGGTCGTCGTGGATCAGCGAATAGGCGTGGATCATCTCGACGGCGGCCCCCGCCGCGTCGGCCTGGTCCAGCGTGCCGGCGCAGGCCAGCGCGGCGCCGTAGACCAGGCAGGGGCGCAATCGCTTGCCGCCGCCGAGCGTGCTGTAGCGCATGGCGCGATGCAGGTTCGCCGGCGCCTGCGTGTCCGCGGGCAGCGCATGTTCGAGCACGGATTCGGCGCGAGCGGCCAGCGCGACCAGCGCCGGCGTCAGGTCACGGCGTGTCGGGGTCGAAGCGGGGTGCGCCATCGAGGTCGTTCGGGTCGATGATCTGGCGCACGCGCAGTTCGGCCTGGTCGAGTGCGGTGCGGCATTGCCGGTACAGGCCGACGCCGCGTTCGAATGCGGACAGGGATTCGTCCAGCGACATCTCGCCCTTCTCCATGCGCGCGACCAGCTGTTCGAGTTCGTCGAGCGACTGCTCGAACTCGGCGACGCGGCTGGGCTCGTGGGTTTCGGGGGGCGACATGGCGCGCACCTTAGCCCGGCTGCGGTCCGGATTCAATTCGCCAGACGCGGCCGGCGGCGCGCAACCGCGCCGCGAAGCCGGCGTCGAGGAAGAAGTCGCCGACGGCCAGCAGCGTGTCGTCCTGCCACAGGCAAGGCAGCGCGTCGCGCTGCCACGGCGGCACCCCGAATTCCTGCAGCAGCAGGCGCACCGGGCGCCGCGGCCCATCCGGGCGCAACCGGAGCTTTTCCCCGCCCTGTCGGGGTTTCACCCACAGCGGCGCATCGAGCAAGCCGGGCAGGGCCGGCAGCACGCGGCCGTCGTCCAGGCGCAAATCGTGTTCGGGCGACCAGGCTTGCGCGCGCAAGGGGATCGCCGCGACGGCCGCCTGTGCATGCAGCCGCTCGCGATAACGACGCATCACGGCGCCCGGCCAGCGCACTTCCGGCACGCGGTCGGCGCGCGCGCCGCGCATCTGCCGCAGCGTCTCGCGCAGGGCCGAGGGTGGCGGGTTGGGCAGGGCGAGATCGCGCAGCCAGGCCTTCAGCACGGCGATGGCGGTGCCCGCGGGCAGGTCGAGCGCGCGCACGTCGAGCACGCCCGGATCGAGATCGCGATGGCGTGCCAGCAGTCGCTGCACCTCCGGTTCGGCGAGCGCGAGCAGATCGCCCGCGCGTTCGGCCGAGCCCGCGAGAGCCGCGGCGGCCTGCGGCCAGCGCTGCGCCAGTCGCGGCAGGATCTCGTGGCGCAGGAAGTTGCGGTCGAGCGCGAGGTCGGCATTGCTCGGATCCTCGATCCAATGGAGATCCGCGGCCTCGGCTTCGGCGCGGATCGCCGCACGCGACACATCCAGCCACGGCCGTGCCAGCCAGCCGCGCGCGAAGCGGCGCAGCGGACGCATGCCCGCGAGCCCGTCGTACCCGGGCGAGCGCAGCGCGCGCAGCAGGAAGGTTTCGGCCTGGTCGTCGCGATGATGGGCGGCGAGCAGCACCTCGTCCTCCGCGAGCACCGCGATCCGCTGACAGTAGTTCTCCAGCTCC
>CALMWD010000185.1 GCA_937873105.1 uncultured Rhodanobacteraceae bacterium | reverse complement strand
CGAGGCACAGCAGGGCGCGTGACAGGCCGATGGCCAGCGCATTGCGTTTCATGGTGTGTCGTTCCGAGGCGGCAGCTCAGCGGCGACCACGGCGAACACTTCGGCCTACGCAAAGCGGGTCGATTTCGTGGACTGCCAATTCGTGCACGCGAACAATTTCGCCGCGGTGCACTTGACCGGCAGCGTGACGTGCGTCTTGTACGGCTGCACGGCTGGGCCGTCTCGGTTCGATGGATTCTCTGCGACGACCGCTACGGGCGGCGCCGGTGGCGATGTCCCGAAGGTCGTGGAGATCGATTGCATCGGCCGCAACAACGGCGTGACATCCGCCGCAAATCAGGGGTCAACGTCCCACTTCGGGGGTAAACACGTCCGCGTGAATTGCCAGTACTACGGCAACGCGAACGATCAGGTGGCCGACGTAGGTGCCGGTACATGTAGCTGGAATGTCGGCGTGGCGGTCGGGCCTGACGGCATCGGTTCCGGATTCTCCGGCTTTCAGTGCGGAAACGACGGCACGGACCCGAAGATGTGGCTGGATGGATGCACCTTTACGTCGGTCGATTACGACGTGTGCGCGCAGAACGCCACGGCGACGATCCTGTACCGAAACATGGCGGCGCCGTCGGTCAAGCCGGCGAGCACCGGCACCATCGGGACGTACTGATGGGCGTCAACACCATCCCCGAGGGCATTGGGGTTGCGGCCGCGAAGGTTCCACGCAAAGCGTTTCACGGGTCCTCCCCGGCACCCGCCCCGGTTGCGGGGCGAAGAGGCGCGGGTTTCCGCTAGCTCCAGGGCGCCCATAGGGTTGTTGTTGGCATCGGCCGGAAGGGTTCATGAGTTACCTGGTCAGCAAACGGGCGGCGGCCGAGTTCTTTCTGGTCTCGGTGCAGGCGCTCGACGGATGGTTCACCGCCGGCTGTCCGGTCGCCCAGCGAGATCCGCAGGGGCGCATCACGAAGGTGGACCTGGCCGAAATGGCCCGCTGGCGCATCGATCGCGCCGCGGCCGACAACGGCAACGAACTCGACCGCGAACGGACTCGCCTGACCAAGGCCCAGGCCGACAAGACCGAACTCGAGGTGGCCGAGCTGCGCGCCGAGCTGGTGCGCGCGCCGCTGATCGAGCAGCACTGGCAGGCCATGGTCGCCGCGATGCGGGCCAAGGTGGTCGCGATCCCCTCGAAGGTCGCGCCGCAGGTGGCCGGGCCGGACGACCTCAACCGCGTACAGGAACTCATGCAGGCCGTGGTCTTCGAGGCCCTGGCCGAGATCGCAGGCGATGCTTTCCCCGACGACGTTCGAAAGCGCCTCGCTCTCGCGGCTGACCAAGGCGACGGCGACGGTGGCGAAGCCGCCGCCGAAGCTGACGGTGACGCAGTGGGCGAACGCCCATCTGCAACTCAGCGCCGAGGACTCCGCGGAGCCCGGGCAGTACCGAAGCGATAGAGCGCCGTACCAGGCGGGCGTCATGGACGCCCTGTCCGACCCGGGCATCGAGCAGGTCGTCCTGATGGCCTCGGCTCAGGTCGGCAAGACGCTGATGCTCAAGGCGGTGCTCGGGTTCTACATCGACCAGGACCCGAGCCCGATCCTGGTCGTGCAGCCCACGCTGGAAATCGGCGAGGCCTTCTCGAAGGACCGCCTGTCGCCGATGGTGCGGGACACGCCGCGGCTGCGCGGCAAGATCGCGGATCCGAAGGCCCGGAACTCGGGCAACACGATCCTGCACAAGGTGTTCCCCGGCGGTCACCTCACGATCGCGGGCGCGAATTCGCCGGCCTCGCTGGCATCGCGCCCGATCCGGGTCGTGTTGTGCGACGAGGTCGACCGCTACCCGGCCAGCGCCGGTGCCGAGGGCGACCCGGTCAACCTGGCGCGCGCCCGCGCGAAGACCTTCTGGAACCGGAAGGTCTTCCTGTGCAGCACGCCGACCGACGAAAGCACCTCGCGCATCAACCGCGCGTGGCTGGCGTCGGACATGCGCCGCTTCTGGGTGCCGTGCCCGCACTGCGGCGAGCTGCAGTGGCTCAAGTGGGCGCAGGTGCAGTGGCCAGAGGGCGACCCGAACGCCGCGCTCTACGCATGCGAGCACTGCGCGGTGCTGTGGACCGAAGGCGAGCGCACCGCAGCCATTCGCCGCGGGCGATGGATCGCGGAGCGGCCGGAGCGCAAGACCGCCGGCTTCCACCTGAGCGAGCTCTACTCGCCCTGGCGCCGGCTGTCCGAGATCGTCGCGGCCTTCCTCGAGGCGAAGGGCGCGCCGGAAACGCTGAAGGTCTGGACCAACACCAGCCTCGGCGAGGTGTGGAAGGACGACGAGGGCGAGGGCGTCACCGCCGACGACCTGCCGGCGCGGCGCGAGCCGTACACCGTCGACAGCGTGCCGCTCGGCGTGCTGGTCGTGGTCGCGGCGATCGACGTCCAGAACGACCGCCTCGAGGTCGAGTTCAAGGGCTTCGGCGTCGGCGAGGAATCGTGGGGCCTGTCCTACGCGGCCCTGGCCGGCGACCCGGGCCGCGATGACCTGTGGGACCGCCTCGCCGACCAGCTCGACCGCGAGTTCGTCCGCGAGGACGGCGCGGTGCTGAAGGTGTACGCGGCCGGCCTGGACACCGGCGGCCATTACACCAAGCAGGCCTACGAGTTCGCGCGCAGGAAGCGCGGCCTGGTCTATGCGCTGAAGGGCTCCGGCGGACCTGGCAAACCGCTGGTGAAGCCGGGCGCCAAGGTGAAGAAGGCCGGCATCCGCCTCTGGATCGTCGGCGTCGACACCGCCAAGGAACTGCTGCTGATGTCGCGCATCCGCATCAGCGAACCGGGTCCGGGCTACATGCACTGGCCGATCTCGAACGAGTTCGGCACCGGCTACTTCGAGCAGCTGACCGCCGAACGCGCCGTCACCCGCTACACGCACGGCCAGCCCTACAAGGTCTGGACGCTGCCGAGCGGCAAGCGCAACGAAGCGCTGGACCTCAACGTCTACGCGCTCGCCACGCTGAACATCAAGAAGCCGAACCTGCAGGCTCTGGCCAAGCGCGCGGGTGTGGCGAAACCGAAGCCGCAGGCCGAGACGGCGGCGGAACCGCAATCCACCGTGCCGGCAGTGCCGCCACCGAAACCAACGAAACCGAAACGCCCGACCTCGGGCGGATGGATGAGCCGATACCGATGAGCGGATACACCCTCGCGCAAGCGCAGGCGCAGCTGGACGCGCTGATGGCCGCCAACACGTCGCAGTCGTTGTCCGTGCGCTACGGCGATCGACAAGTGACGTATCGCAGCGCGACCGAGATTCTCGACCTGATCAAGTTCTGGCGCGGCGAAGTCGCGCGCCTGACCCGCATCGCCGCCGGCGGGGGTTCCATGTCCGTTCGCCTGGCGTCCTTCCGATGAACTGGCTGACCCGCGCCATCGCCCCGTTCGCGCCGACCTGGGCGCTGCAGCGCGAGCGCGCTGCGCATGCCTTGCGCGCGTTCTACGAAGTCGGCGAGTCGTCGCGCCTGCGCAAGCAGCGGCGAGACAAGGGCAGCGCCAACGCGCAGACCCAGCGCAGCGCGGAGAAGCTGCGCATCATGGCCCGGCACATGGAAGAGAACCTGGACATCGCGTCCGGCGCGCTCGACGTGCTGGTCAACAACACGGTCGGGCGCGGCATCCGTCCCGAGCCGCAGGTGCGAGACAAGGACGGCAACCTGCTGAAGGACGTCAACGACCAGCTGCTGAAGCTGTTCGAGGACTGGCGGTTCAAGCCCGAGGTCACGCAGTGCTTCGACTACTTCAAGGTCCAGCGCCTCGCCGCGCGCAGCTGGTTCCGTGACGGCGAAATGCTGGCGCAGATGCTGACCGGCCCGGTCGCCGCGCTGGAACACGGCACCAAGGTGCCGTTCTCGCTGGAGCTGCTCGAGGCCGACTTCCTGCCGTTCGACATGAACGACAGCGCCAAGGGCATCGTGCAGGGCATCGAGGTGAACCAATGGCGCCGGCCGCGGGCCTTCCACCTGTACAAGAGCCACCCGGGCGACCCGAGCACGTCGGCGAGCGACATCAAGCGCGTCGACGCCGATCGGATGATCCACCTCAAGCTGGTGAAGCGCATTCACCAGCTGCGCGGCGTCACGGTGTTCTCGTCCGTCCTCAGTCGGCTTGACGACATCAAGGAGATTGACGAGTCCGAGCGCATCGCCGCGCGTGTGGCGGCGGCCATGGCCGCCTTCATCAAGAAGGGCAATCCTGAGGACTACGTCGCGCC
>CALMWD010000184.1 GCA_937873105.1 uncultured Rhodanobacteraceae bacterium | reverse complement strand
GGCGGCGGTCCAGGCGTTCGACCAGCCATGCGCGCGCAGGCGGTAGTGCCAGGACCGGCCCTCGGGCAGGCGTGCCTGCTGTTGCGGCAGCACCTGCGCACCGTCGCCGCGCCCGGGCAGCGCGAAGTACAGCGTGAATGCGGCATGGTCGAAGCCGTTCGGCGGATTCCAGGCGCGCGAGATCGCCGCCATCTCGAGTTCCACGCGCAAGGCGCGACCGGCGCTGTAGACGCGCACGCGGCGCAGGTCCTGCGGACGCAGGCGCGCGTAGCCGGCCTCGGTCGGATAACGATAGCGCCCGTCGGGACCGTGGTCGTCGCCGGCGGCATCGGCGACGTCCGCGCGCAGCACCCAGTCGCGCGTCGAGCGAAACATCCGTCGCGGCGACGCGCCGAACTCGGGCGACCAGGCGACGACATGATGCCGCTGTCGGGCGTCGATCAGGGCCTCGGTATCGACCTGCGCCCGCCAGCGTCCGTTCGCGTCGGCGCGCACGCGCACGGCCCGATCGAGATCGCCGTCGACGACCAGCCGCAGTTCGACGCCGGGCGGCGCCGTGCCCGTCAACGGCAGCGCTTGGCGCCAGGGGCCTGAAGCGATCGGGTCGATGACGGGCGCGATCGTCGCCGCGGCCATGCCGGTGGCGGCGCGCAGGTCGAACACACACGCCGTGCGTGCATCCAGCGTCATCGTGACGCGACCCATCGCATCCGAAGGAATCGGCGGACACGGCGCGTCGGTCGCGAACCGCGGTTCGAGCCGCACCGGCCCGTCCTGGCCGAGATCGAGCGCATCGACCAGCACGCGATGATCGGCGGTGTTGAACAGGACCAGGACGGCGTCGGCCTCGTGGTCGATGCGCCAGGCCACGAGGCCCGGCCCGTTCGTCGCGGCATCGAGCACGCGCGGCCGGCCGCGCGAGAACAGCGGATCGCTGCGACGCAACGCGATCGCCTGTTGCAGGAAGCGGAACAGCGGCGCGTCGGGATCGAAGTGGTCGCGCCCGCCCGAGCCGTAACCGGCGGCGAACATCGCCGCGCGCGGTTCGCGAAAGCCCTGCTCGGTCCCGTAATAGACGACCGGAATGCCGGGCAGCGTCAGCATCGCGAGCAGGGCCTGTTTCAGCCCGACCTCGTCGCCGCTGGCGAGGAAACGATCGACGTCGTGATTGTCGACGAAGCTCGGCATGCGCCAGGGATCGGCGTGCAGGGTCATCATCGACGCGATGCGATGCGCCAGCACCGCCGGCGGCTGGCCGCGCGCAAACACGTCGAGCAGGGCGCCGTGCAGCGGGAAGTTGATCATGCCCGGCAGGGCCGCCTGCCCGGGCGCCGCGCGCTGGTAGGCGTCGATCCGGCGCGCCTGCACGTCCTCGAAGGCGCGATCGATGCCGAAGCCTTCGCCGAACACGTGGAAGTCTTCGCGGCCGGTGCCGCGGGCCACGCGCAGCACGCCGGGCGCGCGGCGGTCGTCGGCCATCAGGAAATCGTCGAAGAAGTCGGGCGGAACGTGGAAGGCGGTATCGACGCGGAAGGCATCGACGCCGACCCGGCGGATCCAGTGGCCGTAGCTGTCGCGCAAGGCGCGGCGCACCGCGGCCGATTCGGTGTTCAGATCGTCGAGGTCGGCCAGCTGGAAGCGCCGCTCCTGGTCGGGGTCGTGGTGGTCGCGGATGCTCGGCGTCCAGTGGTAGATCGCGGCCGCGCGCTGTGTCGGATCGCGCGGATCGTTTTGGTCGAACGGCGCCTGCGTCGGCGCAGCGCGACCGTCGGCGTCGGGATTCGGCCGATAGCCGCGGGTCGGATCGGCCGCGTCCCAGCCGGCGTCGTAGTGGAATCCGTTCGCCATGTGGTTCACGACGATGTCCTGCACCAGATACATGCCGCGGCCATGCAAGGCGCGCGACAGCCGCCGGTAGTCGCGCAGGCGGCCGAAATGCGGATCGACGCGCTTGAAGTGGTCGCCCCAATAGCCGTGGTAGCCGCCATAGGTCGCCTGCGCGTCCCACCAGCGATGCCGCACCGGCGGCGTGATCCACAGCGCGGTTGCACCGAGGCGCTGCAGGTAGTCGAGACGCCGCATCAGTCCCTTCAGGTCGCCGCCGGAATAGTGCGCGTTGCTGCGCGGATCGAACTCGCCGTGGCCCTGGTCGTTGTTGCGCGGATCGCCGTCGTCGAAGCGATCGATCATCGCGAAATAGATCACCTGGTCGCGCCAGTCCGGCGAAGGCACGTGCAATTCGCCGTCGCGATCGCGCGCATTTGCGGCGGCGCACCACGACGCGGCGAGCACGATCGCGACCAGCATTCGTCGAACGAACATGCGAGCGCAACGACCCCGGATTGATGCAGTGCGATACACGACGCGCTCCGTCAGAACGAGGTCGAATGTTCAATGACGAAGCGGTTGCCGGCACGCCTGCAAAGCGATGAATACGTTTGCAGGAAAGTCTGCGACGCAAGGGCCATGGCTACCATCTCGCCACGCGACGGAGGCACGCCTTGCTCCGCCGCGCGTCACGCGAGGCAACGCCTGACCGCCCGCATCGGGCCACACGCAAGGCCAGTCCGTTGGGGGATAGAACTGTGTTGATGAAGCGCAATGTGTTGAGCATGGCCCTGGCCTCGGCAATCGCACTCGTTGCGGCCGATGCACGTGCGCAGGCGGCGTCGGAAGCGAGCGCCGAGACCAAGGAAGATGCGGCGAAGAAGGAAACGAAGGATCCGGCGGAACTGGAGCAGGTGACCGTCGTCGGCATCCGCAGTGGCATCGAGAAGGCCATCGACATCAAGCTCGAGTCGGACTCGATCGTCGAGGCGGTGTCGGCCGAGGACATCGGCAAGCTGCCGGACGTGAGCATCGCCGAGTCGATCGCGCGCCTGCCCGGCCTGTCCGCGCAACGCGTCGCCGGGCGCGCCCAGGTCATCAGCGTGCGCGGCCTCTCGCCCGACTTTTCGACCACCCTGCTCAACGGCCGCGAGATGGTCAGCACCGGCGACAACCGCAGCGTCGAGTTCGACCAGTATCCGTCCGAGCTGATGAGCGGCGTCACCGTCTACAAGACGCCGGACTCGGGCCTGGTCGGCCAGGGCCTGTCCGGCACCATCAACATGCAGACCGTGCGTCCGCTCAACTACGACCAGGGCGTCGCCGTGGTCGGCCTGCGCGGCCAGCACAATTCGCTCGGCTCGGCGGCGAACGTCGATGCCATGGGCAATCGCGTGAACGCCAGTTATGTCGGCCAGTCGGCCGATCGCCGCATGGGTTTCGCGATCGGCTACTCGCACGCCGACACGCCGATCCAGGAAAACCAGGTCGGCCTGTACGAACCCTGGCGCGCCGTCGGCGACGGCTGGCGCCCGGGCGTGCCCGCCGGCACCTTCTATTCGGACGGCATCAAGGCCCTGCGCCGCACCGGCGACCTCGAGCGCGACGGCGCGATGGCGACGCTGGAGTTCCGTCCCGACAACTGGACCAGCACGCTCGACCTGTTCTATTCGCGCGCCACCCAGGAAGACACCGCCAACCAGTTCGAGGTCAACCTCGGCGACTACAACGGCGGCTTCGACCGCCTCGACGTCGTCGGCGCCGAGATCAACGACAACGGCACCTTCACCGGCGGCACCGCGCAGAACGTGTATCCGCTGGTGCGCGGCATGTACAACAAGCGCGAGGACGAGATCAGGGCCTTCGGCTGGAACAACGTCTTCAACGTCGGCTCGGCCGAAGTGGTCGCCGACCTCAGCTGGTCCGAGGCCACCCGCGACGAACTGAACCTGGAGAACAACACCCAGCTCGTGCCGTCGCCGCAGCTCGACAGCATCGCGCTCGACTTCGTCAGCGGCGGCTTCTCGCAACTGAACCCGGGCCGCGACTATTCGGATCCGACCCAGCTGTTCCTGCGCAACACCATCTACGGCTCGGGCTACGGCAAGACGCCGAAGGTGGACGACGAGCTGCTGGGCGCGAAGCTCGCCGCGACATTGCGCGCGCCGGAGGCGGTGTCGGACGTGTTCTCCGACTTCGAATTCGGCTTCAACTACGCCGACCGCGAGAAGAACAAGCGCCAGCCCGAAGGCGCGATCAATGTCGGCGCGCAGGGCGACACGGCGATCGCCGACGACCTGCAGTACGGACTCGTCGACCTCGGCTTCGCCGGCGTCGGC
>CALMWD010000183.1 GCA_937873105.1 uncultured Rhodanobacteraceae bacterium | reverse complement strand
GACTGCATGCGGACGAAGGGGATCGGGGATACTGCGCAATATACGTGCACGGGCCGGGGCGCGGAGCATCGTGCCGCCGTCGCGTCGGTTTGCAAGGAGCCTGCCCTGAACGCCCATCCCCTGTCGCGCCTCTTCGCCTTCGCGCGCCCGTACCGCCGCAATGCCGTGCTGGCCACGGTCTGTTCGGTCCTGAACAAGTTCTTCGACGTCTTGCCCGAGCTGCTGATCGGCGTGGCGGTCGATGTCGTCGTCAACCAGAAGCTGAGCTTCCTCGCCAGGCTCGGCATCGCCGAGCCGATGGACCAGCTGTTGTGGCTGACCGCGCTGACCATCCTGATCTGGGTGTTCGAGTCGTTGTTCGAATACCTGTACGCGCTGAAATGGCGCGGTCTCGCGCAGGACCTGCAGCACGAGCTGCGCCAGGCAGCGTATGCGCACCTGCAGAAGCTGCCGCCGGACTTCATCGCGCGCGAGCGCAGCGGCCGGCTGATGGCGCTGATGAACGAGGACGTCAACCAGATCGAGCGTTTCCTCAACACCGGCGCGAATGATCTCATCCAGGTGTTCTGTTCCAGCCTGATGGTCGGCGCGGTGTTCTTCGTCATCACCGCCGATCTGGCGGTACTGGCGCTGCTGCCGATCCCGCTGATCCTGTTCGGCGCGTTCTGGTTCCAGCGCCGCCTGTACCCGCGTTACGTGGCGGCGCGCGACGCCGCGGCGGTGGTGTCGAACCGGCTCAACAACAATCTCGCCGGCATGGCCACGATCCAGGCGTACACGGCGGAGGATTTCGAACGCGAACACGTGCGCGCCGCTTCCGACCTGTTCCGCGCGCGCAATGCCGAAGCGATCCGATTCAGCGCCGCGATCACGCCGGTGATCCGCATGGCCATCCTCGCCGGCTTCGTTGCGACCCTGCTGTACGGCGGCTACCTGGCGCTGCAAGGCCGAATCGGCGTCGGCAGCTACTCCGCCCTGGTGTACCTGACGCAGCGCCTGCTGTGGCCGCTGACGCGCCTGGCGGACATGACCGACCTGTACCAGCGCGCGATGGCCTCGGTCAGTCGCGTGATGGACCTGCTCGACACCCGCATTCCCGAGCGCGGCGCCGGTACGCTGGTCGCGAAGCCGCAGGGCACGCTGCGGTTCGAAGACGTCGGTTTCGCCTACGAGGATGCACCGACCTTGTCCGGCATCACGCTGGATATGGCTGCTGGCCAACCCGTGGCCCTGGTCGGCGGCACCGGCAGCGGCAAGAGCACCTTGCTGAAGCTGCTGCTGCGTTTCCACGATCCGGCCCGCGGCCGCATCCTGCTCGACGGCGAGGACATCGCCGCGATCGACCCGGTCGCCTTGCGCCGGCGCATCGGCTACGTCGCCCAGGATCCGTTCCTGACCGACGGCAGCATCGCCGACAACATCGCCTACGGCGAACGCCAGCCGGACCGGACCCGCGTCGAAGCCGCCGCGCGCGCGGCCGAAGCGCACGATTTCATCGCCGCGCTGCCGAACGGCTACGACAGTGCGGTCGGCGAACGCGGCGCGAATCTGTCCGGCGGCCAGCGCCAGCGCATCGCGCTCGCCCGCGCGCTCTACCGCGACCCGGCCATCCTGATCCTCGACGAAGCCACCTCGGCCGTCGACAACGAAACCGAAGCCGCCATCCAGCGCTCGCTCGCCCACGTCTCGAAAGGCCGCACCACGATCGTCGTGGCGCATCGCCTCTCCACCGTCCGCCACGCCGACCGCATCCACGTCATCGACCAGGGCCGCCTGCTCGAATCCGGCACCCACGACGAACTCCTCGCCATCAATGGCACCTATGCCGCGTTGTGGCGGTTGCAGACGGGGGAATCGTAGCCGCCGGCCCGGATTCGCCCGTAGGAGCGCCGCGTGCGGCGCGATGCTCTGCTGGTTGCGACGCGACGAACGGGTGCGCCGGTGTTGCCAAGCGTGCGCACCAGGACGTTTTCGCCTTGTGGGCGCGGCATCGGCTGCGGATGATCGGACGACGTGCGCTGGAGGATGTCGTGATGCCAATTCGTTCCTGGTCGGCCCTGGGTTGGGGCTTGGTGTTCGTTGCGGCGGCGATGTCGGCGCGGGCCGAGGTCGGGTACTACCGGCATCCGGCCCTGCGCGGCGACACGCTGGTGTTCACGGCCGAGGGCGATCTGTGGCGGGTGCCGGTGGCGGGCGGCACGGCAACGCGGCTGACCACGCATCCGGGCGAGGAATCGCAGGCGGCGATCTCGGCCGACGGCCGGCGCATCGCCTTCGTCGCCAGTTACGACGGCGTGCCCGACGTCTACGTGATGCCGATGGCCGGCGGCGTGCCGAAGCGGCTCAGCGCCGATCTCGGCAGCGTCTTCGTGCACGGCTTCGCGCCGGATGGCCGCGTCGCCTACAGCACCGACGGCGCGGTCGGTCCCGGACGTTCGCGCCGCATCCGCCTGGTCGATCCGGACACGCTGCGCACCGAGGAACTGCCGCTGGCCGACGCCAACGAAGTCGCCTTCGATACCCAAGGTCGCATCGTGTTCTCGCGTTTCGGCCTGCAGGTGACCGGCGACCACGCCCGCGACTATCGCGGCGGCGCCCTCGGGCAGTTGTGGCGCTTCACGCTCGGCGGCGATGCCGAAGCGGTGCGCGTCGCGCCCGCGCACGCGGCAAATCTCGCGCAGCCGATGATCGACGGCGATGCGCTCTACGCGGTCTCCGACGCGGACGGCGCCGCCAACCTGGTGCGCATCGGCGAGGATGGACGCGTCGAGGCCCTGACCACGCAGCGCGACTTCGACGTGCGCCAGGCCGCGATCGACGGCGGCCGCATCGTCTACCAGCTGGGCGCCGACCTGCATCTGTTCGACCTCGCCGCGCGCAGCGACCGCGTCGTGCCGATCGACCTCGGTTCCGATTTCCTGCAGGCCCGCGACCGCCGCATCGGCGATCCGCTCAAGTACGTGGCCGACCTGGCGCCGGCCGGGAAAGGCGAACGCGTGGCCCTGGTCGCGCGTGGCCGTGTCTTTGTTGCCGGGCTCGGGCCGCTGCGTCGTGTCGAGGTGCCGATGCCGGACGGCGCACGCGCCACCGCTGCGCAAGTCGCCGCAGATGGACGCAGCGTCTACGCCATCCTGCAGATCGGTGCGGCCAGCGAGGTCTGGCGATTGCCGCTCGATGGCCGCGGCGCCCGCGCACTGACGCAGGGCGACGGCGCCCGTCGCTGGCATCTGTGGCTGTCGCCGGACGGGAAGATCCTGGCCCACGACGACCAGCGCCGCCGCCTGTGGCTGACCGACACCGACAGCGGCCAGAGCCGCGAGGTCGATCGCACCGAATTCGGCGGCGACGACGTCTACGCCGGACTGGCCTGGTCGGCGGATGCGCGCCATCTCGCCTACGTGCGCCCGGACAGCGCCCTGCAGCGCTCGCAACTGGTGCTGATGGCCGCCGCCGATGGCGCGAAGATCGTGCTCGGCAGCGACCGCTTCGAATCCTCGGCCCCGGCCTTCTCGCCGGAAGGCCGCTGGCTCTACTTCCTCTCCGCGCGCAGCTTCGCGGCGCCTTCGAACAGCGTCTGGGACGATCGCAGCACCGGTCCGGCGATCGATCGCCGCGTGCGTGTCTACGCCCACGCGTTGCAGCCCGAGCAACGCTTTCCGTTCGCGCCGCGCGACGAACTGGCGCCCAAGACTGAAGGCCCGAACGATGAGGCGAAGACCGACACGAAGTCGTTGCCGCAGCCCGTCTTCGCCGGCCTGCGCGAACGCCTGTACGTGGTGCCGGTCGCAGCGGGCAATTACGCCGGCCTCGCCGCCAACGACAAGTTCCTCTACACCCTCGAAGCCGCAAACGGCCCGGCCGAGAAGTCGCGCCTGCGCAGCATCGCCATCAGTGCCGAAGAGGCCAAGGTCGAAACCTTCGCCGAGGACGTGGACAGCTTCGCGCTGTCCGGCGACGGCAAGCAGCTGTTCTTCGCCAAGCCCGGCAACGACGAGGCGGCGATCGGGCCGATGTACTTCGTCGAGGCCGCGGCCAAGGCCGGCGACAACCTGGGCAAGCGCGAGGTGCGCGTCGGCGACTGGACCCTGGCGCTGGACCCGCGCGCGGAATGGCGCCAGATGTTCGTCGACGCCTGGGCCATGCATCGCCAGTTCGCGTTCGACGCG
>CALMWD010000182.1 GCA_937873105.1 uncultured Rhodanobacteraceae bacterium | reverse complement strand
GCCGCCGATCTGATGGTTGTTCCCGCCCATCAGGATCGCCGTTTCCTCGTTGCCGAGCTTGGCGTTCCGGGCGGCGTTCAGGCCGATGTTGTTGCCCTGGACGATGATGTCGGTCGTGCCGTCGTCGAGCGTGATGCCACGGTAGTTGCCGGAAATCTGGTTGCCATGGCCGGGGGTGCCGATGACCAGTCCGGGCGTCGCCGCGATCACGCGAATGCCGCTGCCGTCGTTGCCGATCTTGGCGTTGCCGGCGGCGTCGGTGCCGATCCGGTTGTCGATGATCTCGGCGACGGCCGCCAGGCTGCTGATGGCGATGCCGTCGAAGTGGTTACCGGAGATCAGGTTGCCGTCGACGACGACGGTGGCCTCCTCGATGCCGATGCCGCCGTTGTTCGGGCGTGCCGCGTTGCCGGCCAGGTTCGTGCCGACCTTGTTGCCGATGATGTTAACCGTGCCCTTGCGCACGATGATGCCGCCGGCTGCGTTGCCGCCGATGATATTGCCGGCGCTCGCGCTGCCGACCTCGAAGCTGCCGCCGAAGCCGGACGAGAAATAGACGCCGTAGCCGGCGTTGCCGACGAGCGTGTTGCCGTCGTTGCCCAGACCAATGATGTTGTTGCGCATCGACCCCGAGCCGCCAGGGCCAAAGATCGCGACGCCGTAGTCGTTGCCGGAAATCACGTTGCCCTGCGCGGCGAGTTCGCCGCCGATCACGACACTGGTCGAATCGTCGATTTCGATGCCGGCACCGATGTTGTCGATCGAAATGAGCCCATTGGCTGCGGTGCCGATGTAGTTCCCCTGGATGGTGATGCCGGCGAGGAAGCGGCCGTAGATGCCGGCACGGCCGTTGCCCGAGATCACGTTGCCGCCACCGACGCCATCGCCGATGACATTGGTGTCGCCATACACGAGCACGCCGTCGCCGCCGTTGCCGGCGTCATTGCCGCCCGCAGTCAGGCCGATGTGGTTGCCGATCACCTGATTGGACGGGCCATCGAGGCGAATGCCAGCGCCGACGTTGCCCGACACGTGGTTGCGATGAGCGGACGAATTGCCGCCGACAATGTTGCCGCTGCCACCGATCTGGATGCCGTCGCTGCCGTTTGCCAGCGCCTGATTTCCCGCGGCGTTCAGGCCGATGAAGTTGCCGATCACCTGATTCAAATTGCCGTAGATCCGCAGGCCCTCGAGGGTGTTTCCGGACACGATGCTGCGCTTGTTCGTGGTGACGTCGCCGACGACATTGCCTTGGCCGACGATCTGGATGCCGGCGCCGCCGTTCGGGCGGGCGAGGGCCCCGGCGGCGTCCGTACCGATGTAGCTGCCCCACACCCGGTTGTCGGTGCCGTTCGAGCCGATCTCGATGCCGTGGCCGAGATTGCCGGAGACCACGTTGCGCGTCGCTGCGGTGGTGCCGCCGAGGTAGTAGCCGCTGCCGTCCATGTAAATGCCGATGCCGTTGGCGCCCACCGTGCTGCCGTCCTGGCGCAGGCCGATGAAACAGCCGACGACCACGCCGTCCGCGGTGTATTGATCGCCGAAGATCGCAGCGCCGCCAAAACCGGTCAGCGACAGCGCGTGGATGCCGATTTGGTCGCCGCGCAGGTACAGCCCACGCGCGTTCGCGCCGAGCTGGCTGCCGTCGATGCGGATCAGCGGCGTGCCGGCGTAGCCCGGCTGGGTGGCGCCGTTGATCTGGGTGAGGTTGTCGGCCAGCATGTCGAGCGCGCTGTTGAGCGTGATCGTCTGCGCGCCGCTGCCGATCGCGAAGGCGATGGTGTCGCTGCCCGGATTGTTGTTCGCCTGCGCGATCGCCCAGCGCAAGGTACCGACGTTGTTGACGTCGGTGTCCGCCGTCGTGGTGACGGTGAAGGTTGCCGCGTGTGCGTTCGCCGCGACGGCGAAGCCGAGGGCGGCGGCGAGGCGCTGGATGGTCGGGCGGTGCATGTCGGTCTCCGGTGGATTCGCTTCCCGACCGGGGGAACGCGAAATCCCGGAAAACCGGACAGGCGCTTCAGAAGTCGAGGTCGCGCCAGCCGAACACCTCGATCACGCGCCGGAATTCGCGGTCGAGCGGCGCGACGAAGGCCAGGCGCTCGCCCGTCACCGGATGCGTGAACGCCAGCCGGCGCGCATGCAGCAACAGTCGCCCGACCTGCCATTCGGACTGGAACAGCCGGTTGTGCTCGGTGCGGCCGTGGCTGGTGTCGCCGATCAGAGGGTGCGAGATGTGGTGGAAGTGCTTGCGGATCTGGCGGTATCGGCCGGTCTCGGGGTCGACCGCCATCAGGGCGTAGCGCTGCTGCGCGTACTTGCCGAGCGCGATCGGCACCTCGACCGTGGCGACGCGGCGGTATCGCGTCAGCGCCGGTTTCTTCGGCGAGTTCGGGCGCACGTCGCCGAGCGGATGATCGATCTCGCCGGCCTCCGCCGGCCAGCCGCGGCAGACTGCGAGGTAGGTCTTCTCGACCGTGCGCGCCATGAACTGCCTGCCGAGGTCGCCGGCCGCCTCGCGGGTGCGCGCCGCCAGCACCAGGCCGCTGGTGGCGCGGTCGAGGCGATGCACGAGGAACACCTCGCCCTGGACCTGCTGGCGCAACTGGTCGAGCAGGTCGACATCGACATCGGCCGCCATCTTGCTCGCATGCGCGAGCAGGCCGGCCGGCTTGTCGACGACCAGCAGGTGATCGTCGAGGTGCAACAGGTGCAGCGGCGCGCGCTCGGTCATGTCCGCAGCGCTTCGCGATGCGCATCGAGCAACGCCGCTTCGAAGGCCGGCATGAAGCGCGCCGGATCGCTCAGCGACGAGTTCGCCACCCGGCCCGGCAAGGTCGCGGACAGGGCGCGACGGCGGGCATCGTCGCGCAGCAGCGCGGCCGCGCGGGCGACCAGGTCGTCGTCGTCGCGTGCGATCAGTTCGTGCAGGCCGAGATGCGCCAGGATGCTCAGGCTCGATCGCGTATGCGGCAGCCGTCCCGGGCGCGTCAGCACGGGCAGGCCGGCGTGCAGGCAGTCGAGCGTGGTCGTGGCGCCACTGAACACGAGCGGATCGAGCGCCAGGTCGATGCCGGCGACGAGCCGGTGGTACTCGGCTTCGGACACGCGCTCGACCAGTTCGACGCGATCGCGGAGCGCGACGGGCATGGCGTCGAGGGCCGCGGCGCGCGCACGCGCGCCGGCGACGCCGATCACGCGCAGCCGCGCTTCGGGCACGCGTTCGAGTACCTGCGCCGCCAGCGCATACAGCTGCGGCGAGGCCTTGTTGCTGGCATTGACGATGCCGAGGACCGGCGCACCTGGCGCGCGCGCCGCCGGCGCGCCGGTGCGGACCGGCGGCGCCGCGCACCATTGCGGCATCGACAGGCGCAGCGGCCTTTCGCTGCACCACGCGGTCGCGTCCGGCGGATCGGTCCAGACGTCGCAGACGCGCGCGTCGACGGCGGCAACGCCGGTGGTGGCGACATAGTCGAGCCAGGTGACCTGCAGCGGCGCCGGGCGCCAGGCCAGGGCCTCGAGCACGCAGCCATGGCCATGGCCGATCAGGTCGACGGCGATGTCGATGCCGCCGCGCGCCAGCGACCGCGCCAGATCGCGCGCCGGGATCTCGCGGATCGACACGTGCGCCACGTGCGGCAGGCGCCGCCGCGCTTCGGCCAGGGTGGCCTCGTCGCTGGCGCCGTAGAAGAACGCGGCGTGGTAACGGGATCGGTCGTGATGGGTCGCCAGCATCGGCACGAAGCGCGCGAGCGCGGTGTGTGCGTCGACCCCAAGGTAGGCGATGCGCAGCGGGCCGTCGTTCCGGCGCGGCACCTGACGGAACAGTTCGGCGCGGGTCGGCACGAAGCGTTCGCCGTAGCGGCGGTGCAGGGCCAGGAACAGGTCCGGGTCTTCGGGCTCGCGCAGCTTCTCCAGGATCAGGCGGTTCTGCGCGATCGTGGCGTCGTCGGGCGCCAGTCGTTCCGCTTCCTCGATCGCCGCCAGGGCCGCGCCGCCGCGACCCTGATGGGCCAGGGTGATGGCGATTTCGGTCAGCAGGCGCGGCCGCAGGTCCTCGAACCGCAACAAGGCGCGGAACGCGTCTTCGGCCTCGTCGAGCCGCCATGCGGCGCGCAGCCGCGCCGCGTGTTCGAGCTCGGCATCGAGCGCCTGAAGCGTCGGCCTCATCGGCTGCGCAGGGCCGCGACGAAGGCCATCACGCCGCCGGTGAGCGCGATCCACAGTCCGGCCGGTTGTCCGAGCCAGCGCGTGCCGCCGGATTCGAGGGCGTACAGCAGGGTCGCCGCGATCAGCAGGGCCGCGCCGATCACCGCCCAGACCACGCGGCGCTGGCCGCGTTCGGAGACGTCGGCGAGACGGCGCAGGTCCTCGGAGCGGATGTGCGAGCGCGCTTCCCCGCTCGCGGCCTGGCGCAACCAGGTATGCAGCAGGCGCGGCAGTTCCGGCGCCTGTTCGAGGATCTCGGGCAGGCGGTCGCGGAAGCGGTCGCGCAGTTCGTTCAGACCGTAACGCTTGCCCATCAGGTCGGCGAGCGCCGGCTGCGCCACCGCCCAGATGTCGAGCTTCGGATGCAGCAGGCGGCCGACGCCTTCGACGTTCAGCAAGGTCTTCTGCAACAGCAGCAATTGCGGCTGGATCGTCAGTTCGTAGCGATGGGCGAGCTTGAACAGCTTGACCACGACCTCGCCGATCGAGATCTCGGCCAGAGGCCGTGTGAAATACGGCTCGCAGACCGAACGCACCGCGGCTTCGAGTTCGTCGATGCGCACGTGCGCCGGCATCCAGCCGGCTTCCAGGTGCAGTTCGGCGACGCGGCGGTAGTCGCGCTCGAACATGGCGCGGAAGTTCTCGGCGAGATGGCGCAGGTCGGCGTCCGGCAGGGCGCCCATGATGCCGAAGTCGAGCGCGATGAAGCGCGGCTCGTCCTTGCGTTCCGGATCGACCCAGATGTTGCCGGGATGCGCGTCGGCGTGGAAGAAGTTGTCGCGGAACACCTGGGTGTAGAACAGGCGCACGCCCTTCTCGGCCAGCTTGATCCGGTCGATGCCGGCGGCGTCGATCTCGACCAGGTTGTCGGACGGGATGCCGCGCACCCGCTCCCGCGTCAGTACCCGGCTCTTCGACCACTCCCAGTACACGCGCGGCACGTACAGGTCCGGCGAGTTCTCGAAATTGCGCCGCAGCAGGCTGGCGTTCGCGCCCTCGCGCTGCAGGTCGACCTCGCCGCGCAGCGTGCGTTCGATCTCGGCGACGATCTCGCGCGGCTGCAACTTGTCGGCGCGCGAGGCGGCATGACGTTCGAACAGGTTCGCCAGCGCCTTGAGCAGGGCGAGATCGGCGTCGATGCGCTGTTCGATGCCGGGGCGCAGCACCTTGATGACGACTTCGCTGCCGTCCGGCAGCTCCGCCGCGTGGACTTGCGCGATCGAGGCCGAGGCCAGCGGCTCCAGGTCGAAGCGCTTGAACAATTCGCCGATCGGCCGGCCGAGTTCGGCTTCGATGACCTTCTGTGCTTCCGCGCCCGGGAACGGCGCGACGCGGTCCTGCAGCAGCGTGAGTTCTTAGGCGATTTCGGTCGGCAGCAGGTCGCGCCGCGTCGACAGGATCTGCCCGAACTTGACGAACAGCGGGCCGAGATCCTGCAGCGCCAGGCGCAGGCGCGCGCCGCGCGACAGCGAGGCGATGTCGCCGCGCG
>CALMWD010000181.1 GCA_937873105.1 uncultured Rhodanobacteraceae bacterium | reverse complement strand
AACAGGTTGTGGATGTCGCCGAGCGTCTCCTGGTACGCGCCGACCAGGAAGAAGCCGAGGCGGTACGACTCGCCGGCGCGCAGCGGATGCAGCGGCAGGCTGGCGTCCACGCCTTCGGAATCGACGTACTGGTCGATGCGTCCGTCGGAATCGCAGGTCAGGTCGGCGATCACGCCATGGCGCGTCGGCTGCTCGCCGAGACGCTCGATCGGCACGATCGGGAAGACCTGGTCGATCGCCCAGATGTCCGGCATCGACTGGAACACCGAGAAGTTCACGAAGTACTTGTCGACCAGCTTCTCGTTGAGCTCGTCCAGGGTCTCGCGATGCGAGCGCTCGTCCGGCTTGAGCAGACCGCGCACGCGATGCGCGATGGCGTAGTAGAGCGCATCGAGCGCCGCGCGTTCGGCCAGCGCGATCTCGCCGTGCGCGTACATCGCCTGTCCTTCGGCGAGGTAGTGCTGGGCCTCCTGGTAGAGCTCCAGCGCCGGGCGCGCGTCGAGGGCGGCGTGGATCTCGCGCAGGTGGCGCATCGGCAGCGATTCCCTGGCGACCACCGGCGGCACCCGGCCTTCGGGCGCGGTCTCGACTTCGCTGACGTTGGCGACCAGCACGGCATGGTGCGCGGTCATCGCGCGGCCGGCCTCGGTGATCAGGTGCGGCGCACGGATGCCGTGTTCGCGGCAAGCCATCGCCACCGGTTCGACGATGGTCGCGGCGTATTGTTCAAGGCCGTAGTTGATCGAGCAGAAGCTGCGCGAACGGGTGCCTTCGTAGTCGACGCCGAGGCCGCCGCCGACGTCCATGTAGCGGATGTCGAAGCCGAGCTTGTGCAGCTCGACGAAGTAGCGCACCGCCTCGCGCATGCCGCCGGCGATGTCGCGCACGTTCGAGAGCTGCGAGCCCATGTGGAAATGCACCAGCTTGAGCGCATGGCGCAGGCCGGCGGCGTCGAGGTCGTCGAGCAGCTCGGTCAGCTGGCCCGGCGACAGGCCGAACTTGGCCTTGGCGCCGCCGGTGTTCTGCCATTTGCCGGCGCCGATCGTGGCGAGGCGCATGCGCACGCCGAGCAGCGGATCGACGCCAAGGTCGCGCGCTTCCTCGATGACGTGCTTCAGTTCGCTCGGCTTCTCGATGACGATGAACACGTCGAGGCCGAGCTTGCGGCCGATCAGGGCCAGGCGGATGTATTCGCGGTCCTTGTAGCCGTTGCAGACGACGATGCCGCCCTTGGACAAGGCCAGCACCGCGATGAGTTCGGGCTTCGAGCCCGCTTCCAGGCCGAAGCCTTCGCCGCCGCTCGCCGCCAGTTCGCCGGCCACGCTGTGGTTTTGGTTGACCTTGATCGGGAACACGGCGGTGTAGCCGCCGTCGAAATCGGTGTCGCGCATCGCCTTCGCGAACGCCGCCTGCATGCGCGCGCGCTTGTGCGACAGGATGTCGGTGAAGCGCACCAGCAGCGGCAGCTTCAGCCCGCTGGCCTCGGCCGCGGAGACGACCTCGGGCAGGGCCAGGGCCGCGCCCTGCGGCCCCTGCGGCTGCACCTCGATGCGACCTTGCGCGTCGACATCGAAATAGCCCTCGCTCCAGTGCGCGATCGAATAGGTCTGCCGCGCGCGCTCAATCGTCCAGTCGCCCATTGCCCACTCCACAAGCAGCGGCAAACCGGCCGCCCCGGACCCCGAAAGGGCGCGTAGTGTAGCGATCACCACGCGCCATCGGACCCAAGGGCCGCGCGGGCGCGGCGGGGGTTCAGGTCGCGCGGCGCATCGCCAGCCCTCCCGCGAGCAGCAGGGCGCCCGCGAGCAGGACCAGCCCCTGGCGCGGCAACATCGGCACCGGCACCTTCGGGCCGGCCGCGCCGGCCGCCGGCGGCAGCGGCGCCGAACCGAAGCCGTCGACATAGACGTAGCCGGCGTGGCCGCCCAGCGAACAGTCCGCGGCGATCACGGTCAGCTCGATGCTTTCGCCGACCGCGTCGGCGGGGAGCACCGCATCGACGTCCTGGAACGGCAGGTATTTCCAGTTGCCGGTACCGGTCAGGAAATTCGCGTCTGGTTGTCCGGAATAGGCGATCTTCTCGAACAATACGCTGTTGTCCGACACGCGCCGGATCGCGACGTAGAAGTACGGCTGCTCGTGCGGCTGGTGGCCGGGATCGTCCATCACCGGCGCGTAGGCGAAGCGGACATGCGGCAGACCGTCGTCCGGATCGATGTCGGCGGCGGTGATCTGCACCGTCTGCTTCAGCGTGGTGACGAGGGCGCCGGTGCCTTCGTCGTTGACCTTGGCCGTGTGCTGGCCGATGCGCGCCAACACGATGTCCGGCGCGCGCGGATCGACGATCGCGCCCACGACCGAGGCCGGACCCGGGGTCGCGCCGTTGATCTGGATGCTCGCCGCAGTGAACGGCGGGGTGCCGGCGAGGCCCGGATTGGTGCCGCCGCCGATCGTCCAGCCGGACAGATCGCCCTGCTCGAAGCCGCCGTTCTGGAACTGGGCCTGCGCGACGGTTGTGCCGCAGAGGGCGAGTGCGACGCTCAGGACGCGAGCAAAGGCTTTCATGCGTTGACTCCGGATCGGGGTAGCGGGAAGGCCGCATACGATAGGGTCGTCGACAGCGACGGCCCACCCCGCAAATGCGGGGGAAAGCCCGATTCAGTGCCGCTTCGGCAAAGCGACGGTCACGTCGCTACAATGCGCGCCCCCTTTGGCCTGCCGGACACGGAGTTCGCCCCATGAGTCTCGATTCGACCTGGTTCTCGGAACCGCACGATCTCGCGGGTTCGGCCATCTCGTTCCGCATCAGGCGCAAGCTGGCGGAGGAGCAGACGCCGTTCCAGAAGATCGAGATCTACGAGACCACCGACTGGGGCAACCTGATGGTGATCGACGGCTGCGTGATGCTCACCACGCGCGACAACTTCCTCTACCACGAGATGATGTCGCACCCGGTCCTGTTCACGCACACCAGCCCGAAGCGGGTCGTCATCATCGGCGGCGGCGACTGCGGCACCCTGCGCGAAGTGCTGAAGCACCGCGAGGTCGAATCGGTCGTGCAGTGCGACATCGACGAGCGCGTGACGCGCCTCGCCGAGCAGTATTTCCCCGAACTCTGCGCTTCCAACAACGACCCGCGCGCGAAGCTGATGTTCGACGATGGCATCGCCTACATGAAGAACCTGGATGCCGAATCGATCGACGTGGTGATCGTCGATTCCACCGATCCGATCGGCCCGGCCGAGGGCCTGTTCAACGAGGCCTTCTACCAGAGCTGCCTGCGCGCCCTGCGCCCGGGCGGCATTCTGGTGCAGCAGAGCGAGTCGCCGCTGGTGCACATGGACCTGACCAAGGCCATGCGCAACGCGATGAAGAACGCCGGCTTCGCGCACCTGCGCACGCTGCCGTTCCCGCAGCCCTGCTACCCGACCGGCTGGTGGAGCTGCACGATGGCGCGCAAGCACCTCGACCTGAACACCTTACGCGAACGCGGCGCCGCGACCAAGCAGTTCCCGACCCGGTACTACAACGCCGAG
>CALMWD010000180.1 GCA_937873105.1 uncultured Rhodanobacteraceae bacterium | reverse complement strand
GCGTTCGCGCCAGGCCGGTTCGATGCGATCGAGCGCGGCCTCGGCAGCGCGCACCACGCGCGGGTCGGCATGGCCGCGCTCGGCGCGCACGGCCGTCGCCGCCGGCTGGGCCTTCGCCCACATCGATTCGAGGCTGCCGAGGAAGACGATCTTGGCTTCGGCGTCGGGATTCGCGGACAACCACGAGGCGATCAGGCGCGCGCGTCCGGCCTCGTCGGCGACGATGTAGCTGCTGTCGTTGCGGCAGGCCTTGAAGTAATCGTCCACGCCCCGCGACTTCAGCAGCGGCGAACACACCGCCTCCCAGCGCTTGCGCGCCTCGGCCTGCACCGGCTTGAGACCGTCGCGGTTCGAGGTGTCGGCGGCATCGGCAAGGATCTCGATGGCGCGCACCCGATGCTCCGGATCGGCGCCGGCGTCGTTGGCGAGCGCGGCGAGCTGGTCCAGCCCTTGCGGCGTGCGGCCCGCCGCATCGGCCAGCGCCGACAGGGCGGTGCGACGCTGTTCGCGGTCGCCGAGCATCCGTGCCGCCTTCGGCGCCCAACGCGCGATCGAGGCCGCATCCCGCTGGTCGCCGAGCAGGTCCCAGGCGCGTTCGCGCGTTTGCGGATAGGCGTGATCGGCGTAGCGCAGCAAGGTGTCGGTCCACGCCTCCGGCTTCGGATCGAAGCTGCCGAGCAGCTTGAGCAGGTAGGGCGTGGCCGGCGGCGTCGCATCGAGCGCAGCCTGCAGCGGCGCGATCAGGTCGCGGTCCTTCGTCGCGACCAGTTTCGCCAGGGCCTTCTCGCCGATTTCGACGTTCTGGTCCGAGCCGCCGCGCGCCTCGGCCTCGACGGCATCGAGGTAGTAGTCGAGCAGGTAGGGCAGCAGCGGCGGCGCCGGATCGATGCCGACCAGGCCGCGCGCCGCGAGGAAACCGACGTAGCCGCGCACGCCCTGCGCCAGTACGCGCCGGCGCGATGCGGCCAGTTCGGCCTCGGGCACGTCCATGCTGGCGAGTGCGCCGGCCGCATTCATCGCGATCGCGGCATCGGCATCCTCGGTGGCCGCGAACAGCGCCGGCTTCAGCGACGCGAAGGCCTCGGCCTTGCGCGAGACCTGCTCCCAGGATTCCTCGGCCGCCGCCAGCCGCACTACCGGATCCGGGTGTGCCAGATGTCGGGCGAGCACCGGCGCCGTCTGCGCGGCGAACTCGGGACCGAGCCGTCCGACCGCCTCGATCTGCTTCAGCGGCGCGCCGCGCTCCAGGTCGCGCAACGCGTCCTTGTTCTGCTTCGCCCAGAACTTGTCGGCGACATCGTCGGCGCATGCGACCGACACGACCATGCACAACATCGACACGAACAGCGTACGGACCAGCATGGGCGGACTCCGGCGGCGGCGAGCGATGGCGGAACGATAGCGCAGCCTCAGCCCTTGCGCCGTTCCGCCAGCATCGCCACGAACTCGGCGGCGAAGCGATGGGCGTCGCCCGGCCAGCGCGCGGACAGCCAGTTGCCGTCGCGCACGACGAAGCCGGGCGACAGGTCCTGGGCGGAGTCGCGGCGCAGGCTGCGCGGGCCGGGATCGAACTGGGCGACGTGGGCCAGGGCGTCGGTCACCTCGTCCTCCACCGTCCGCGGGTACGTCCGGTAGTAGTCGCCCAGCCAGACGCAGGTCAGCACCCAGGCCGACAACTCCATCGACTTCGGCAACGCCGTGGTGCGGCGCCGATGCAGGGCCGATTCGCCGTCCGATCCCATCGCGCGTGCGGCGACCAGCACGCCATGGCAGATCGCCGCGACCGGCAGACCCGCCTGCAGCATCTCGGCAGCCTTCTGCTGCAGGTCGACCGACTCGATGTAGGGCCGCACCCGTGGCGCATGGCCGCCCGGCAGGAGCAGGCCGTCGAACGGCTGCCGCAAGGCGGTTTTCCAGTCGATCGGATTGCGAAACTCCGCGCTCTGCGACATCGCCGTGTAGGCGGCGCGGCCATCGCGGTGGGCCATCAGCAGGCGCTTGAACGGGCCGAAGCCCTGGCCGCTGATCAAGCGCGGGTCGCATTCGCCGGGCA
>CALMWD010000179.1 GCA_937873105.1 uncultured Rhodanobacteraceae bacterium | reverse complement strand
GATCGAGAACGCGCAGTACATGCCGGCGCGCGGGCGCTACTATGTCTACCTGATCGACGAAGTCCACATGCTGTCGAAGGGCGCGTTCAACGCGCTGCTGAAGACGCTGGAAGAACCGCCCGGCCACGCCAAGTTCCTGCTCGCCACCACCGACCCGCAGAAGCTGCCGGTCACGGTGCTGTCGCGCTGCCTGCAGTTCAACCTGAAGCGGCTGACGGTCGAGCAGATCGTGTTCCAGGTCGACCGCATCCTCGCCGCCGAGGCCATCGAACACGATGCCGAATCGGTGCGCGAGATCGCGCGCGGCGGCAACGGCAGCCTGCGCGATGCGCTGAGCCTGCTCGACCAGGCCATCGCGTTCGGCGGCGGCAAGCTGGTCGCGGCCGAAGTGCGCGCCATGCTCGGAACGATCGATCGCGGCGCGGTGACGGATTTCCTCGATGCCATCGTCCGCGACGACGCCGCCGCGCTCGGCACACTGATCCAGCAGGCGGCCGAGTTCCAGCCCGACTACGCCACCATCCTCGACGCCTTCGCCGAGGCCATGCACGCGATCCAGGTCGAGCAACTGATCCCCGGCGCGGCAGTCGATGCGGCCTGGCCGGTCGCCCAGTTCGCGAGCCGCCTCGCTCCGGAAACGGTGCAATTGTTCTACCAGCTCGCGATCACCGGCCGCCGCGACCTGTCGCTGGCGCCGAGTCCGCGCATCGGCTTCGAGATGACCCTGATGCGCATGCTCGCCTTCCAGCCTGCGCCGGCCGCGGGCGATGCGCCGACGCACGCCGCATCGCCATCGCGTGCATCACACGCGACGGGCATGCCGCCGGCGGCTGCGACCACCGATCGCGGCCCCGGTGCAGCCGCCGTCGCCGCGCCGACGGCGGCTTCGCCCGATGTCGCGACGCCCGTGCGTGCGGCGATGTCGGCGGCCGCGTCGGCATCGCAGCCGCGGGCGACGCCCGTGGTCGCGGCGAGTGCCGTGGCCGTCGCGCGCTTCGACGCCACCGCCTGGCTCGATTTCGTCGACCAGTCCGACCTGCGCGGTCCGGCGCGCGAATTCGCAAGCAACCTCGGCTTCATCGCCGACGACGGCGACGCCATCCGCGTCACCCTGCCGGCCAGCCTCGACCACCTGCGCAACGAATTCGCGCTGCGCAAGCTGCAGGATGCGCTGCTGGCGGCGCACGGGCGCGCGGCGCGCATCAGCGTCGAACTCGCCGCCGAGGTGGGCGGCGACACGGCGGCCACCCGTGCCGCACGCGAAAAGAGCGAACGCGAGACCGCCGCCGAAGCCGCCATTGCCGCCGATCCGTTCGTCGCCCGCGCCATCGCCGATTTCGGCGCGCGCATCCTCCCCGATTCCACGAAACCTCTCGACTAAGGAGCGCCCCATGCGCGGACCCCTCGGCAACCTCATGCAGCAAGCGCAGAAAATGCAGGAAAACATGAAGCGCGCGCAGGAGGAGCTGGCCAACATCGAAGTGACCGGCAGCGCCGGCGGCGGCATGGTCAGCGTGACCATGAACGGTCGCCACGAGGCGCGTCGCGTCAAGATCGACAAGGCCCTGCTCGGCGACGACGTCGAGATGCTCGAAGACCTGATCGTGGCCGCCACCAACGACGCCGTGAACAAGGTGGGCGAGGCCGCCGCCGCGCGCATGGCCCAGGTCACCGGCGGCATGAACCTGCCGCCCGGGTTCAAGATGCCGTTCTGATGAGCACGGCCTCGCCCCTGCTCGATGCCCTGATCGAGGCCCTCCGCGTATTGCCGGGCGTGGGCGCGAAGTCGGCGCAGCGCATGGCCTTCCACCTGCTCGAGCGCGATCGACCCGGCGCGCAGAAGCTGGCGCATCAGCTGACGCTGGCTGCCGAGAAGATCGGCCACTGCGCGCGCTGCCGCACCTTCAGCGAGTCCGAGTTGTGTCCGATCTGCAGCAGCGGTGCGCGTGATGCGTCCTTGCTGTGCGTGGTCGAATCGCCCACCGACCAGCTCGCGATCGAGCAGGCCACCGGGTATCGGGGGCGTTACTTCGTGTTGCTCGGGCGGCTGTCGCCGCTCGACGGGCTGGGGCCGGAGGAACTCGGTCTGGACGCGCTCGCGCGTCGGCTCGCGGAGGGTGAAGTGCGCGAACTGATCATCGCCACCAACCCGACCGTCGAGGGCGAGGCCACGGCGCACTACCTGTCGCAGCTCGCGAAACAGGCGGGCGTGCGCGCCAGTCGTCTGGCGCACGGCGTGCCGCTCGGGTCCGAGCTGGAATTCATCGATCGCGGCACGCTGGCGCATGCCTTCGGCGGTCGCCTGGAACTGACTTGAGGATGCCACGATGTCCGAGACCCTGTTCAGC
>CALMWD010000178.1 GCA_937873105.1 uncultured Rhodanobacteraceae bacterium | reverse complement strand
CTCGGCCGGATTGCGCCCCAGAAGGCGGTCGAGGGCAACGGCCGGCGTTGCAGGGTGCTTCGCCAACCGCAGCGCCAGAGACGGATCGGCCTCGAACGTCAGCCGGTCCAGAAGATCGGCCGGCGCGTAGGGCGCGGCCGCCACGAAGAGCCGCAACCGCGCACTGGCCAGAATCACGGGCTCCAGCAGGGTCCGCGCCGCGGAGTCGACATGAGCATAGCACCCGAGCGCCGCATAGGGGTCGTTGGCGGCAACGATGCCGCTAACGAGCTCCTGCGCGGAATTCCCGGCCGCGATGCCCATGTTCTCCGCGGTGGCACTCATGCCGATACTGCCTCGTCCTTGTCCGCGGACGCCTTCTCGTCGGTCAGGCCCATGGCTTCGCGGACCAGTTCGATCAGCTCCATCACCTTGAACTTGCCCTCGTTCCCCGTGCCCTTGACGCCATCCTCCATCATGTTCAGGCATTTCGGGCAGTTCACGACCAGCACGTCGAGTCCTTCGATCTCGGCGGCCTCGGCGGCACGCAGTTCCGCGGGCTTCTTCAGTTCGGGCGGATCGGGCAGCCAGATCCGGCCGCCACCCGCGCCGCAGCAGAAGGAATTGTCACGGCTGCGGCGCAGTTCCACCAGATCGACGCCCAGACGCCCAAGCACCTGGCGCGGAGGCTCCGATCCGTCGTTGATCCGGCCAAGATGGCAGGGGTCGTGGTAGGTGACCCGGTATTTCAGGCTGTTGGGCGTGGGAATGGTGCCCTCGCGGATCAGACGCTCGAGCATCGCGCTGGCATGCTCGATCTGGTAGTTGCCACCGAATTCCGGGTACTCGTTCTTGATCGTGTTGTAGGTATGCGGCTCGGTGGTGACGATCGACTTGAACTGGCAGCTTTCCAGCAACTCGATGTTGGCCTCGGCCAGTGCCTGGAACAGGCCCTCCTCGCCGATGCGGCGGACATCGTTGCCGGCCGTGTGCTCGTCTTCGTAGAGAATGCCGAAGTCGACGCCGGCCTTGTGCAGGATGCGGGCAAAGGCAATCGTCACCTTCTGCGACCGCGGGTCGAACGAGGCGTAGTCGCCGACATACCACAGCACATCGACCGGCGTGGTGCGCGCGTCCTTGACTTCGAAGTCGAGTTCCTTGGTCCAGCGCGGCCGCTTGCGCTTGGATTCGCCCAGCGAGTTGCCGGATTTCTGCAGGCTCTTCAGCGTCGGTTGCAGCATCGGGTCAAACTCGCCGGCCTCGATCAGCGCGCGGCGCATCTGGACGATCATCGGCATGTGCTCGACCCCGACCGGGCAGATCTCGACTCAGGCCGAGCAGGTCCGGCAGGACCACAGCGTTTCGGGCCGGATCATGTTGACGCCGTCGCCGGTGACGACAATCGGGCCCTCGGGCATGCTTGCGTGCGAAAGCGTGTCGTTCGCCAGTTCGCGCAGCGTCAGCACGAGGTCGCGCGGCG
>CALMWD010000177.1 GCA_937873105.1 uncultured Rhodanobacteraceae bacterium | reverse complement strand
CGGTCATCCCGTCCGACCGCGCCGTGTTCGGCCAGATCAATGCCGCCAACCTGCCGATGCAGGGCGTGGACATGGAGCGCGTGAAGCAGCAGCTCGGCATCGACCCGGCCGTGCTCGCCAACCAGATCACGCCGATGCCGGTCATGGAGAACGGCAAGTTCGTCGGCGTGCGCCTGAACGGCGGCCAGCACGCGGCCGCACTCGCCCAACTCGGCCTGCAGCCCGAGGACATCGTTACCGCCGTCAACGGCGTGCCGGTGACCGATCCCTCGCGCATGGCCGCGGCCGTCTCGGCGCTGTCCCAGGCCTCGCGCATCGAGGTCCAGGTGCGCCGCAACGGCCAGCCGCAAACCCTGACCGTCGACATTCCCCGCTGAGTTCTTGCACCGGAGCATTCATGAGCCCACGTCCGCTGGCCCTGCTGATCGCCCTTGTCTTCGCCGCGCCGCTGGCGGCCCAGGAAGCCCCGGGCGCGCCGCTGCTCAACGGCAAGCACACGCTGAACCTGAAGGACGCCGACGTGCGCACCTTCATCAGCACGGTCAGCGAGATCACCGGCCGCAACTTCATCGTCGATCCGCGCGTCGAGGGCAAGGTCAACATCATCTCGACCCAGCCGATGGACAAGGACGAGGTCTATCGCGTCTTCGAATCGGTGCTGCGCGTGCACGGCTTCGCGCTGGTGCCGGCCGGCGACGTGATCAAGGTGCTGCCGGAGGCCATCGCCGTCCAGGACGGCGCCGCCCAGGCGCCGGTGGTCGGTCCGGATTCGCTGACGACGCGCGTCATCCCGCTCAAGTACGTGTCGCCGAATGCGCTGCTGACGGTGCTGCGGCCGCTGGTGCCGCAGAGCGGCCAGATCGTCGCCAGCCCGTCCGGGAACGCCATCATCGTCACCGACCGCGCCGGCAACGTGGCGCGCATCGAGAGCATCATCGGGCGGATCGACACGGTCAGCGACAGCGCCGTCGAAGCCATCCCGCTGCAGCACGCGAATGCCCAGGAAGTCGCGAGCACGCTGAACAAGCTGAGCGGCGGCGAGAGCAACGGCGCCAAGCCGGCGATGGTGGTGGCCGATGCGCGCACCAATTCGATCCTGCTGTCGGGCGAGAGCAGCGCGCGGCTCAAGGCACGGGCGATGATCACCCATCTCGACACCCCGCTCGACGCCGGCGAAAGCACCCAGGTCGTGTACCTGCGTTACGCCGACGCCGACCAGCTGGTGGCGGTGCTGGACAGCGTCGCCGCGACCCTGACCGGCGCCAGCACCGCCAAGGATTCGGCGCGCCCGGCGACGATCCAGGCCGACAAGGAAACCAATGCCCTGGTCATTACCGCGGCGCCGGCGGTGTTCCGCTCGCTGCAGGGCGTGATCCGCAATCTCGACGTGCGCCGCGCCCAGGTGCTGATCGAGGCGGTGATCGCCGAAGTCAGCGACGAGACCGCGCGCGAGATCGGCATCCAGTGGCAGGCCACCGACGGGCTGACCCAGGAAGGCGTGGTCGGCGGCACCAACTTCCCGACCGCGGGCAGCGGCGGCATCGTCGGCGCGGTCCAGAATCCGCTCGGCGCGCTCGGGGCCGGCCTCAACCTCGGCTACATCACCGGCACCACGACGATTCCGGATCCGGACGGCGAGGGCACGATCAACGTCTACGAAGTCGGCGCGCTCGCCAAGCTGCTGCGCGGCGACAGCCGCACCAACATCCTCAGCGAACCCAGCATCGTCACCCTCGACAACAAGGAGGCGACGATCAAGGTCGGCCAGGAAGTGCCCTTCCTGACCGGGCAATACACCAACACCGGCACCAACGGCGGCAGCAACCAGCCGACCAATCCGTTCCAGACCATCGAGCGCAAGGACGTCGGCCTGATGCTCAAGGTGACGCCGCACATCAACGAAGGCGACGAGGTCGCGCTCGACCTGCACCAGGAAGTGTCGTCGCTGGCGCCTTCGGTGGACGGCGCCTCCGACCTCGTGACCAACAAGCGCGAGATCACCACCTCGGTGCTGGTCAAGGACGGCGGCATGCTCGTGCTCGGCGGCCTGACCACGCACGAAACCAGCGAGAGCATCTCGAAGGTGCCCGCGCTCGGCGACATCCCGCTGCTCGGCAACCTGTTCAAGTACCGCAAGACCAACATGGTCAAACGCAACCTGATGATCTTCCTGCGCCCGCGCATCCTCCGCGACGCCCATCAGGAATCGGTGATCTCGCAGGAGAAATACAACTTCCTGCGCGCCGAACAGCTGCGCGTAAACGCGCTGCCCGGCAACATGACCCCGGAACGCGACCAGCCGCGGATGCCGACCGCGCCGACGGCGCCGCTGGACGAGGCGCCGTGATGCCACAGGGCGCGCGCCCGCCCTTCGCGTTCGCGAAACGCCATGGCGTGACGATCCTGGAATGGCGCGACGAGGCGGCGGTGGTCGCGCATCGGCCCGACGTGCGGGTCGAGGCGCTGGCCGAGATGCGGCGGTATTGCGATGCGCCGATCGCGCTGCAGGAAATGGACGCGACCGCATTCGAGCGCCTGCTGCGCGACCTGTAGGAGCAGGGCGGCGACGATGCGCGGCAGATGGTCGCGGACATGGACGGGCGCGTCGACCTCGGTTCGCTGGCGGAAGAGCTGCCCGAGCCCGAAGACCTGATGGAGAGCGACGACGACGCCATCGTCATCCGCCTGATCAACGCGCTGTTGACCCAGGCGGTAAAGGAGAACGCGTCCGACATCCACATCGAGCCGTTCGAGAACCGCCTGGTCGTGCGCTTCCGCGTCGACGGCGTGTTGCGCGAAGTGCTGGCGCCGCAGCGCGCGGCGGCGGCGCCGATCGTGTCGCGCATCAAGGTCATGGCCAAGCTCGACATTGCCGAGAAGCGGCTGCCGCAGGACGGCCGCATCGCGTTGCGCATTGCCGGCCGCCCGGTCGACGTGCGCGTGTCCACCATCCCGGCCGGTTACGGCGAACGCGTGGTGCTGCGCCTGCTCGACAAGCAGGCCGGCCGCCTCGACCTCGAAAAGCTCGGCATGCAGCCGCAGATGCTCGGGCAGGTGAACGACCTGATCGCGCGCCCGCACGGCATCCTGCTGGTCACCGGCCCGACCGGCTCGGGCAAGACCACGACGCTGTACGCGGCGCTGTCGCGCCTGAACGACGCGACGCGCAACATCCTGACGGTCGAGGATCCGATCGAGTACTACCTCGACGGCATCGGCCAGACCCAAGTCAACACCAAGGTCGACATGAGCTTCGCGCGCGGCCTGCGCGCCATCCTGCGCCAGGACCCGGACGTGGTCATGGTCGGCGAAATCCGCGATCTCGAAACCGCGCAGATCGCGGTGCAGGCCTCGCTGACCGGACACCTGGTGCTGTCGACGCTGCACACGAATTCCGCGGTCGGCGCGGTCGCGCGCCTGCGCGACATGGGGGTCGAGCCCTTCCTGCTCTCGAGTTCGATGATCGGCGTGCTGGCGCAGCGCCTGGTGCGCGTGCTCGATCCGGAGACGCGCGAAGCCTATGCCGCCACCCCGACCGAACTGGCCGCCTTCGGCCTGCCGCCGGGCACGCAGGCGACGCTGTATCGGCCGCGCGCCGGCTTGCCCGGCAAGTACGCGGGCTACAAGGGCCGCACCGGCGTGTACGAACTGGTCATCGTCGACGACGCCTTGCGCAAGCTCATCCACGAGGGCGCGTCCGAAGCCGACATCGAGGCCGAGGCGCGCAAGCGCACGCCGTCGATGGCCGCGGACGGCTGGGCCAAGTGCGTGGCCGGCATCACCTCGGTCGACGAAGTGCTGCGCGTGACCCGCGAGGACTGAGCGTGTCGACGGCGGCGCCGCGTTCGATGTTCGTCTCGGCCACGGCCTGGTCGCTGATCGTGCTCGGCGTGCTCGGCGTGGTGCTGGCCGGTCTGGTCTGGGTGCTCGCCGCGCTGCTCGCCACCATCGGCATCGAGCAGGTCTACGACGAGAACCCGCTGTTCGGCCTGTTCCCGCCGGCCTTGCAATGGATGATGCGCCACCTCGGCCTGGTCGCGGCCCTGTTGTTCGGTACCAGCGTCGCGGCCCTGCCGCTCGGCGTCGCCCTGAACCGGCGCCGCGAGTGGGCGCGCGTCGCCAGCGTCTGGACCTGCTGGATGCTCGCCGTGCTGCATGTCGTCGCCGTGCCCTGGCAGTGGCGTCAGCTGGCGGCCTGGCGCGACGCCGTCGACTTCACCATGCCGGTCTTCGTGCGCGAGCAGATCGCGTCGATGTACTGGCCGCTGCAGATCAGCAGCGCCCTGACGACCCTGGCCCTCGCCGGCGCCTTCGCCTGGACCGCCTGGCGGCTGGCGCGGCCGTCGGTACGGGCCGAGTTCTCGGTCCCGGCCACGACTGCATGACTCGGGGCGCGAGGGCGCGCCGGTCCAATAGATCATCAGTCATGGTGTTATGGTGTTCCATTACACCTATTAAACCATTACAGTTCTCCCCGCATCTCAAACGCGGCCCATCCCGGGCGCGATCCATGGAGAACTGACGTGAAGCATCGCCTGACTGTCCTCGCCCTTGCCGCCGCCAGCCTGCTGCCTTTCGGCGCGGCCCATGCCGGCCGTTTCCACCACGACTGCGACGTGCGCGTGAACAGCGCCTACGACCTGCGCATCGGCAGCGACGGCCTGAGCTTCGCGCCGGAAGCCGGCAGCGGCGCCCAGATCCGCATCGATGCCGGTCGCCTTTACGTCGACGGTCGCGAGGTGCCGGTCAATGCCGCCGACCGCACCCGCCTGATGCGCTTCGAAGACGAAGTGCTCGGCATCCGCGAGGAAGCCATCGGCATCGCGCTCGAGGGCATCGAGCTCGGCCTGATGGCGGTGCGCGAGGTGAATGCGGCCTTCGAGGAAGATCCGGAACGCGTGCAGGAATTCAACCATCGCCTCGACAAGCTGCGTGTCGACATGGTCAAGGCCGTGCGCACCGATCTGTCGCACGGTCGCCCGACCGACGAAGAGATCGACCGCGTCGTCGATCGCGTGGTCGAACCGCTGGTCAAGGAACTGGTGTCCTCGATCGCCGCGAACGTGGCCGGCGAGGCGATCGCGATGGCGCTCTCGGGCGACGAGTCGCGCGCCAAGGACATCGAAGCCAAGGCCAAGAAGCTGGAGCGCACCATCGAGGACAAGGTCGAAGGCGCCGCCAAGAAGCTCGAAGCCCGTGCCCAGGATCTCTGTCCGCGCGTGCAGGCCCTGGCCGAACTCAACGCCGGTTTCGAAGTCGAAGTCGCCAACGGCAGCAAGCTCGACCTCATGTAAACCGCCCGCATCCCGCGATGCACCGACGGCCCGCGCAAGCGGGCCGTCTTGTCATCCGGTGGCGAGGTCGCCTAGCGCGATCCGCCCGACGCCGCCACCGCGGCCAGATAGTCCGCCCACAGGCGGTCATGATCGCGGCCGAGCGCGTACAGCGTGTCCCAGCCGTAGATGCCGGTGTCGTGGCCGTCGTCGAAGATCAGGGTGACGCCGTACTGCCCGACCGGGCGGATCTCGACGATGTTCACGCCGCGCTTGCCGAGCTGCAGCACCTTCTGGCCGGGGCCATGGCCCTGCACCTCGGCGCTCGGCGAATGCACCCGCAGGTATTCGCAGCCCAGCGAAAACGTCTCGCCGCTGTCGAACGCCACTTCGAGCAGGCGCGAGGCGCGGTGCAGGGTGATCGCGGTCGGCGTCGGCATCAGTGCTTGTGGCGGGTGTCGACGCTGGCGCGGTCGAGCGGCGGCGGCGGGCCGGCGACGTCGAACAGGGCCAGCGCGTAGGGCTCGTTCATGCTGATGCAGCTGACCTCGTCCCAGCCGAAGAACGAGGGTTCGCGCAGCCATTCCGCATGCGGCGACACTTCCTGCACGGTGAAGCCTTCGGCCTCGAAGTCGAGCAGCTTGCCGATGTAGCAGATCTCGTTCTCGGCCTCGGTGTCGACGTAGACGCTGGTCACCGGCGCGAGGCCGGCCGCGGCCGCGAGCACGTGGCGCAGATCGTCGAGCGGGAATTCGGCGGGCAGCTTGGGGTCGAGCTGGCGCAGCTTGATCGCCTTCTCCAGGAAGTCGGCGTGGTGATCCGGGGACTCCAGGCGGGTGACGTCGCGGTAACGCAGCACGAACAGGCCGTCGAAGCCGATGTAGTCGCCGAGCGCCCACAGCAGGAAACGGTCCTGGCCGACCGCGGCGATGTAGCCGGTGAAGCTGCCCGGTTCGAGGTTCTCGCGCCACAGCCGCACCAGGGTGCGCTCGCGCATCGCCTCGCGCAGCCGCGCCGGGATGGATTTCGGTTTGAGTTCAACGATCTTGGTCATGCGCGCATTCTACCCGCCACCGCCCATGCGGGCGACCCGCGCACCGCGAACCAGGCGATCCTCGGCGTGCTGGCCGCGGGC
>CALMWD010000176.1 GCA_937873105.1 uncultured Rhodanobacteraceae bacterium | reverse complement strand
GCCGGTCGCGGCGGTGCCGGCCACGGCCAGGCATTCCTTGATGCTGATCGGCAGGCCCTGCAGCGGTCCCGCCGATTCGCCGCGGGCGCGTTTTGCATCCAGGGCGTCGGCTTCGCGGCGCGCCTGCTCGAAGCAGGGCACGACCAGCGCGTTGATCGCCGGGTTCACTGCCTCGATGCGCGCGATCTGGGCGTCGACCGATTCGCGCACCGATACCTCGCGGCGCGCGAGCCGGTCGATCCATTCGTGCGCGGTCAGTTCCCAGAGTGCGGTCATGTCGATCTCCGAAGGCGGCGCCGCCGAGTATGCCGCGAGCGCCCCCCGCTAGCGCCAGACCTTGCGGCGCGAGAACGGCATCCACTGCTGCCTGAGGATGCCCTCGGGCACGGTTTCGGGCTTGAGCACGCCGTATTCCTTCGGCCATTCGCCCTGCGGCGGCAGCTTGAAGGTGCCCATGATCATGTCGATCAGGGGCAGGTGGATGGCGTAGTTGACGTCGACGTAGTCCTTGTCGCGGACGTGGTGCCAGTGGTGATAGCGCGGCAGCACGACCAGGTATTCGAGCCAGCCGAAGCGCAGGCCGAGATTGGCGTGCGCCAGCACCGCCTGCAGGCCGACCAGGATCACGTAGGCGTTCAGCGCCGGCGCCGAGAAGCCGAGCACGATCAACGGCGCCAGCACGGCGCTGCGGGTCAGCACCACTTCGACCAGATGGATGCGCGAACCGGCCAGCCAGTCCATGTGCTCGGAGGAATGGTGCACGGCATGGAAGCGCCAGAGCCACGGAACGTTGTGATAGGCGCGATGCAGCGTCGCCTGCGCCAGGTCGGCGAAGAACACCGCGAGCAGGAACTGCACCCAGACCGGCCAGGACTGGATCGTCTGCTGCAGGCCCGGGAATTGCGCCAGTGCCGCGACGTGCGTCGTCGACGCGGTCACCAGGATCAGGATGAACTGCACCAGCACATGGGTCAGGAAGAAGTAGCCGATGTCGGTACGCCACTCCGGACGCAGCGGCGACTGTGCATGCGCGCCGAGGAACTGCTCGATCGGCACGAAGACGAGCGCGGAGAAGAACAGCGAGATCACGAACCAGTCGAGACCGAGCGAGTAGGGTGTCTGGCCGATCGCGTCGAACTGCACGTCGGTACCGCCAAGCAGCACCGCCAACGTAGCCGTCGCCACGCCCAGCATTGCCACGCGGCGATTGCGTCCGCGCAGAATCGCGAAGGTACCGAGCACGAAGGCCGCCACCAGCCCGACCAGTAGCAGATTGCGTGCGAAGTCCTCGGTATAGGCGTTGCGGAATTCCGTGCTGGTCAGCAATTGCGGGAAGTGGAAACACAACACCCCGATGAGCGACAGGACGCCGAGCAGGGCCGAGATGTAGGCGAAGTAGGAACGTTGGTGAGGGCGCATGGTCATTCCCGAGACGGAGGCAACCTAGCGATACGTCAACGCGCTCGCAAGGTGGACATTCGCCATGGCGCGACCGGGCGTTGCACCCGCCGGAACTGCTGATCCTCAGGGGGTCAATGCTTCGAAGCCGTCATTGAAGATCATGCCGTCAAACAGCAGGTACACCGCGCCATGAGCCGAGCCATAGGTGCTGGCGCCCACCATCACGGTGGCGCCGGATGCGCCGATCCAGTCACCGAACGATCCGGCCAGCGGGCCGTCGAACGCCTCGAAGCGGACGGCCTGGTACCACTGTCCGCCGGCATCGCGGCGATAGCTGTAGACCGATCCCGTGGGCACGCCGTCGACGACATTTCCGGTGAGTCCGACATACAGACGCTCGGCCGTGAGGGCCAAGCCCTGTTGGCCGAGCGATTCTTCGGCCTCACCGTCGCTGGCGACCACGCGCGACCGGTACTGCCAGGTTCCTCCCACACGCTCGAAGACATCCACCGCCCCCTGACGAACGTTGCCGTTCACGCGCACGCCGGGCGCGCCCGCGGCGATGGTGTCGCCATGCAACGCGACCCTGCGGCCGAGCAACTCGTACTGGGCCACGGCGGATGCTGTGAGTTTCGCGTTCTGAAGCCAGTCGTTTCCGCTGCGCTCGAACACGTAGACGGCGCCGGCGTCCGAGTAAGGCGAACCCAGGCCATTGTCCGCGCCACTGCACCCGACGACGACGCGATCGCCTTCGATGGCCACGCTTTGGGCGAAGAGGTCGTAAGTCGAACCATCGGTGCCGACGAGCTTGTCCTCCAGCGCCCAGCCACCGGGACCTTTGACGAAGACGTAGGCCGCGCCCTGAAGCTGGGCCATGCCCACGTTCGCGCCTTCGGCGCCCACGACCAGTCGGTTTCCGGACAGGTCGACCGAGCCGCCGAAATAGTCGTTGGTCTGGTCTTCATCGACGGTGAGTTTGGCCGTATGTGTCCAGACACCGCCGATCTTTTCGAAGATGTGGACGCCGCTGCGGCGGGGACCTGCCACCGGACTTTCCGGGGCGCCGACCGCGATGATCTGGCCGCTGACGGCGACCGAATAACCGTAGATCACGGTACCGATCGGCTCGCCGGGATCGAGCTGTGTCACCTGTTGCCAGTTGCCGTCGATGCGCTCCCAGACATAAGGGAACACGCCGTTCTTCGCCGCCACGACGGCGACGTCGCCATCAAGGTCCAGAGCTCGGCCCAACTGGTCGTTGGCGACGCCATTGCTGGCGGTCAATCGTCCTTGCGCGACGGGCTGCGCCGATACGGAGGCCTGCAGCAGAATGGCTGCGACGAACGCCGAAACCCAGCGGATGCTTGATGACATGATGCGGTTCGTCCCTGAAAGGATGCGCCATCCTATACAGGCCGGCCAAATTCGGTGCCCCCGCGTTTGCGGGGGTTACCACAGGTCGATCGACAGGCCATTCGCGACCAATAGCCCCAGTTCGCGACAACGCGCGAGCTCGGATTCGGGGATCCGCTTCGGCGCGAGGATGCGTTCCGGCGTCTGCGCCGCCGTGTTGACGATGATCGCGTCCGCAACCCGGCGCAGCCGCAGGCCGGTCGCAATGCGTTCGATCTGGCGCACGGCGTTCGAACCGTCCGAGCCAGCGCAAACCATCGTCGCGTAGGCCCGGCCATGCACGCGGTCGAGCAGGGCGTAGTAGCTGCGATCGAAGAAATCCTTGAGCTGCCCGGACAGCATCGCCCGGCATTCCGGCGTCGCGAACACGAAGGCGTCCGCCGACTCGATCGCCTGCTCGATCTCGCGCAGCCATT